>JANXXZ010000498.1 GCA_025350385.1 Bacteroidales bacterium | reverse complement strand
AAAAATCAGTAAAACAGGTTGTACAGTAATTGGCCCCGTTTCCGCCATTGGCATAGGTGAGCAAAATCTGTCCCCCTGAAGGCGATATCAGGCTGATTTCAAGCTCAGCATCGTTTGGGTGAAACAGGTTAAGGCAAACTGATATTAAGCCGTATGTGCTGTCGATTGTAGTTTTTGAAAGATTACTAACAACCAATGGATAGTATTGGCCGGTTCCATCATTGGGAATTCCGCCCCCGGAACCGTTGAATGTCTGACCATCGACAAGTCCATGCAAGGAAGTCAGCAGAAATAGGATGAGTAAATATTGTTTCATAGTCGGAGGAAGCAGGATTAGTTTGGACCCTTCCTGAAGATGATTTCGCGGTATTTCCTGTTGTTCCAGCTGTTCAACAAAAGTCTGAATTCGGCGTAATCTGCCGGTTCAATTGTTGTTTTTGCCAGATGAATGGAGCGATTTATCTGCAAAGTTCGTCCATCCCGGGTAATATTAACCTTAATAAAGCCAAAATCTTTATTCAGGTTCAGGCTGACTTCGGGCGATACCATCTCATATCCTTCAGGCAGCGTAATTGAGTATTGGTACGATTCGTTAACCAGGAATGGAATTTCGAGGGGTTCGTTGCGCTGGGTAACCATTTCAGTCATGTGCCAGCCATCAACACCCGATGGGAGTGAAGGGATTTTCAGGAAATAATGCCCGCTAATCTCCTTGATTTTTCCAGTTGCAGCAACCTGGTATCTGACAGTTAATTCTTCATTGTTAAGCCGGTTTATTGTGCTGAGGCTGATTTCAGGAGTATCGAAGATACCGGAAATCAGTTTTTTGGCATAGGCTGAATCCTGGGCAAGTTTAAGAAACGGATCAAGGCGGTTCGTCAGTTCAAGGGAAATGGTTCCTGTAATATCCATTGAATTGCCGATAATGAAATTACCAGTGAAACCAAGCTCGTTCCCGTCAATTTTCTTCGTATCAACCTGCAGGGATTTCCCCTGAACCAAAGTGATAATTTTCTTTCCGGCCAGCCAGTAACGCTGATCCTGGAGGTCGTTTTGCAGGGGTGAGAGGTAAACAGGTTCTTCATTCGCCCGGGTAGCTTTAACAAGGAAACGTTCAACCAACTGAAGGTTAAATGTTTTTTTATCATAAAACCGGTCCGGAATTACGGCCACAACTTCTGAAGGTATTCCGGCTGCTGAGAGCATCGATGCCAGCAGGACGGCTTTTTCGGCTTCGGTCCCGCCGTTGCTTTTATAGGTTTCGGAAGCTGCGCGAACCCTGAAACCAGCAATGGATAATGGAACCAGATGATAGTTGATCTCATTTGCAACCATGTCCTGGATGCGCATCATCACTGCCAGGTCAGTTATCTTTTCCTTACGGATTTCCAGTACATTGTTCTGAATTACTTCGTCTGTTTTTAATGTAAAAGCCGGCTGGGCAAGGAAGGATTCCACGAGTTTAGCGGCATTTTTAGCGGTTGAGAAAACAATGCGCGGGCGGTTCTGTTGTTCACGCGGCCTGAAATCCTCGCGGGTTGCGGCGGGAAGGTTGGTCAGTGTCCAGGTGTAGGTTGTCGTTGATGCTTCCTTCTTTACCAGGGGTTTCGACGTGACATTATACTGCTCAACATTCAACGTGACGCCATTCGGGACATTGATAATGAATGTAAGCTCTTTAAGCGGCGAATTCATCCATAGTAACTCATTCCCTGTCATTGCTGGTGAAAAATCCTTTGAGGAGGATAAGGTGTAATCAAAATCAATCACGGCCCCTCTTTCAAGGCCGGTATGTGTTACGGCCATTTCGCGGAGATTATTGTAAAAAGGAGCATTGGCAGCAAAACCGGGTAACTGTTCATTATACGCGTTTTCGGGTGTAACTACTTTGGTCCCGTCAGCCATCGTTGTCACTGAATGGTTTATTTTCAACTTCTGCATCTCCGGATTATATACAATGAAATCCTCGCCATACAGGGTATGAAAAGAAAAGTAGGAAAGTAATTTCAACCTGTGACTATAGCGGTAACTCCAACTGCCGTCCTTGTTCAGGGTATACTCTTTTAGCTGGCTGAGGTAAACGGCATCGGTATTTTCCTGCTGGGCTGAAGCTGTGATTCCTAAGAACAGGAATAAGGTTAGGATTTGAATATGCCTGGGGTATGTCATTTTGATCAATTTTGAAAAAAGTGCAACTCTGATTATTTTAATGAAACATCTTTAGTATGAAATTGTCAACTATTTTACCCTGATGATCACCGGGGTTTCGGCCAGTTTGTTCTGATATACCACGGCTTCGCGGTAAGAACTCCAGTCGGAAGCCTGGTAAATGCGTTTCGGGAATTCGGCTGAAAAGCTGAAACTGAGCAAATTCCCGTCTTGCTGATATCCCCCGGTATAGCTGGCTCCTGATCCTTTTCCGGAGGCAGGTTCAGGGACTGAAACCATATCTTTACCCTGCACAACTGTCACTTTTTCGGAAATTTCCACTGAATGTGAAGTCCGGTCGCGGAATGGAAATTCACGTTTTTCAAGCCCCGTATCGAAAGTAAGATGAGGCATGGCCCGCTTAAAGAAACCGGAAGCGGTGAGAGGTGTAAAAATCACCTCATCGCGGGTAATGGTAGCATAATCAGGGATCCGGATGCGGAACTGCATGTTGATGGGACCGGCCAGGTAGTTGTAAGGATCATCGTACGTTACCTTAACGAGTTGGGCGAGGGGTGAGATACGCAGGATCTCCTTCTCCACGTTATTTGCCCAATCGGCTTTATAACCGCGGGTAAACATGCTACGGATGGAGGCATCCGTTTGCCCTTCGGCAGTTATGGTATATTCCCCTTCAAGGGTTCCGTCGTCCTGAATTTCCGATTTACCGGTAATGCGGAGGTAATGGTTCTGAGGATCGGAAAGGGGTGTCTCGGCCAGGTCGGCACCGCCGGGAATTCCCATCAGGTAATTCTGCTGCTGTTCAGCGCTTGACCAGAGTTCCCGGACAAAAGGCACCCAGGTTGGATCGAGCAGGTGAAACTTCCCGTCGGAGCGTCTTTTTACCACGGTTACACAATGGTTGAACTGGTCGGCAGGGATATAATCGATCCGTGAACCGGCCATGGTCATTGCAGGATAGGCTTCGAAACCGGCGGCGCGTAACATGGTGATGAGCATTCCGGCCTTATCCTTGCATACCCCGCAACGATCAGTAAAATTCATTTGCCCGCTGTGAAGCGTAAATCCTTCGCCTTTTCCCATCGAAATGCCGGAATACCTTATTTCATCCCCTGCCCAATGGGTAAGGATGGATATCGAATCTGTTTCGTTACGGGCATTGCGCAGCAACTCATCCACCTTCTTCCGGATGGCCGGCGTGCTTGCAAAGCTTTTATAATCTTCATTTACGCCATAAAACCAGGTTGATTTCGATTTCCAATCGGGGGAGCTGGATATCAACAGTTTAGGAGCAATATCCGAAGCGTCCACCGATCGGGATTCTCCTTTCCAGGGCCTGATATCTTTCTTCGAAAAGGTATAGATAAGTTTGTCTGCCTTCATCTCCATTTTTGAAGTTGCTTCCCCGTTGTAAAACTCGTATTGAAGGGGTTTATCTTTCGGGACAATCACCTGGTAGACTTTTACTTTCACCGGGTCGGATCCCCAGAAGGGGACAATATCGTAAAACTGTCCGCGCATCGGCGGAATATAGCGCTCATCGTCATCGCCACTGCCCTGGAGCAAGGCATAGGTAAAGCCTTTGCGGTACAGGAATACTTCCACGGCATCGCCGGGTTCGAGCCTGCCCACCTCAACCATTTTTTCGCGGGCACCCCAGTATATGGCCCGGGCAGGAGCCGGATAATCCAGCACATTCGCGGGGTTTACGCGCTCGATGCGGCCATCAGCCCGGTAGACGGATACACCACGTATTTCAACATAGGCAGAAAGCGGGTCATAATCGTATTTGATTAAATTCAGTCCCTTAGCCCCGGCCGGAGTAAATATTTTGTAAAGCCGGTGTGTGAATACATGGCTCAGGCCGCTTTCTTCCACCTGGACCTGGGTGCTGTCGAAGATTATAAGGAGGTTCGATCCGGGATAATCTCCTTGAACAGAAGAAGTAATGAGTTCAGGTACCGACTGGGCTTTGCAGAAAAGTCCGGAAAAGGTAAGCAAAATAAGAAATAGGATTTGTTTATGCATCGTTCCTCTTTTTGGAATAATGCCGTGAAATTAGTATAAAAGTTCTTCCATCGGTATTTTTTAGAGCAAACCTTTGGATTACAATGGCAGCTGAATTTAAAGATCAACATGTGATAAAGAAATTTCTGCCATTTCCCGCTTCCCATTTCTGAACTATAACACTGAAAAATTGGAATTTATAACAATCAATATATGAACTAGTTGTTAAGTCTTAATGTTTGAAACGGGTTGGTAAGTGTCTAATAACCATTTATTTGCCGGGGAACAATGGGAATATTTATCATGATCCTAACCTGATATCTTATTCATGACGAGACAAACCTTGTATGTTTGAAAGGCGTTGTGACTGGGAGAAATCGCATCAAGGACATATACACTTCATGTTGTATGATCAATTCAGAATTATACTCAGTTGAATTTCGCAAAGTCTGTCGTATATTTATACTATTAATCACAATATTATGAATCGTAGTAAATTGAATAACAGGTATATAGTTTTATTTCGGATTTCCGAACAAATCCAACGCGCTAGGGACCAGGTAACACTCCGAACAACCGGAATAAGACGGCACTGGATCGACAAGCCTGCTCAGTGGTACTTTCATCTTAGGTGGTATGATAAAGATCTTCCTTCAAAAACCCGCCTTAAATGGAGTATGAAACAGCCTCGAAACCGATCCCTTAAAAATAAAAGCAGTTACGAAAATTGCGATGGCAGGATTGAAAGCTCAGAAATTGCCCGGCTTGTGACGCGAAAGACGGGTTATGCTTTTAGCGTGTTTTATTCTGCTTTCAGCTTCATTTTTGGTGTATTGATTTTTTATTCAAACAAAGTCAATTGCAATACGATGGCGCAATTCCCTGTAATTCATTATAATACAGCTGACAAAGACGATACCTTGCACCTTAATCCCGGAATGACTCCTGAGTATTACGATAATACAGTTAACATAAACGGCCACGTCACAGGAATACCTAACAATAACCCTTTAGCAAATTCAAAAGTTGTAATAATAAAAGCCAACAACAACATAAGAATAGACAGCACATACACAGACACATCCGGATTTTACAACAAAAAATTCATAGTCTCTTTAACAGGCGAAAAAGAAAACGAAACTGCAAAAGACATAATTTACCCAAACCCTTATTCTGAGCAAACAAATATAGAAACATACATAAAAGAAACAGGCAATTATAAAATAATGGTTAGAGGTGCTGATGGAAAAAACCTATACACATCCTCTATCGCATTAGAACAAGGAGAAAATACAATAACCCTAAACGGCGGCCAGACAGGAATAGAACTAATAACACTTACAGGCGAAAACTTTCAAAAAACATACAAAGCAATAAAAATATCAAACGACAACTCCCCAATAAACCTAGACATCAAAAACTCAGAACCATTTGCACCAAAAAAACTAAAATCAACACTCGACGACATAATCCTACTCGTGGGCGAAGACATAATAATGGAATTTAGCAAAGACGGCTATAACACCGAAAATAAATCACTAACAGTTGCAGCTAACAACATAGTAGATGCACAACTTCAACAAACACCATACACATTCACAACAACTCTAAAACCTTTCTTAGAAACAGGAGAACCAGTAACTGTACTCAACCCAAACTTCACAGTAACCGTAAACTGGAGTGATGGCACAACCCAAACATACCCAGTAAATAATGGACAGATAAATATAAACAAAGACATCTACAAAAATGCAGACGGCACACTTGGAACTGCTTGGATAAGTAACGATACAACAGGAGTTGATGGAGTTTTAAACTGGAGCATAATAAGACAAATAAAACAAAAAACAAACAGACCAAACGTAGCTCAAAACGAAACAAGCGCAGGAGTTCTAATACCTGACTACAAAACATCAATATCATTAGATAGTCTAGATGGCAAAACCCTCCACTATTACACCATTAGAAAACGAGCAGAAACCCAACCAGGAGTATACGAAGCTTTAAACAGTGGATTTAGTATTGGACTTTACGGTTCAAGCGGAGGGCTTGGAACAAGCATGTTCATAGATTTAAAACCCTATGGTGTTGCAGATTCACTAGACTTAGTAAGATTTAGCTTTAATTTAGACAATGGAGTTGCCAACACCCCTGCAGAACAAACAAGACTTGATGAGCGATTTCAACAAGCAATTAATGTAAACTATCTACAAAACGGAGATACATTATTACCTCCACATAGAGTTTATACAATATCAAGTTTTTCAGATCCAAAATGGCAGGCACTAACAGCAAGAGGATATGAAAACGTAGTTTATACAACGTATTACAATAGCACACCTGAAAACGGCAGATTATGGGCGAGCACATACACATACAATGGATACTTAAGATCACAGTGTTCTCTTGCAAAGTACAACATATATGACAATAATGCAATAATTTTTACAGAAGATTTTAGTGCCGTAAATTTTGAAGAAGAAGGTGCAGGAGGCATGGTTCAATATGTTTGGAACGGCCCCACAAACCAGCCAGCCGAATATGCTTATTCTATAGCTGCAATTCCTAAATTGCTAAATCTTGGAACTGGGCAGAACGATAAAGATATTAAAACTTTCACAGAAAAGAACAATTGTCTTTTTTCAAAAAAAATTGAATTTCTTAATAATATCTCTAGCACAAAATAAATATAATTTTAATTTTTAGAAATATTTTTTAGCCCAAAAAAGGCATACCACAACCACATGCAGACGCATTTATGGAACATCCACTACACGATAGTTCACCAGTAACCACATAACCCCCAGAACAAGACAAATAATTAGAACAAGACAAACCAGCCAGCCGAATATGCTTATTCTATAGCTGCAATTCCTAAATTGCTAAATCTTGG
>JANXXZ010000445.1 GCA_025350385.1 Bacteroidales bacterium | reverse complement strand
AAGGTCTTTATGAAATCCTGCAGTTTTATGGTTTTATAGGAATCAGTAGCCACGTAATTTGCGAGTGCAAAGAAATTGACTGCCCCTAAATAAAACTGCTGTTGGGTGACTAGGTTGTTCTCCTTGTCGAAAAACAACAGGGCTGGAAATTTCATCTTGCTTTGCAACTGGGCCAGTGCCAGCTGGTGAAAATGGCCGGGCTTGTTCTCATTGTAGTATGGCGTTTGCCAGATCAGCGTGTCTGACGTCTGGGCATCGAGGCGGACACAATAAAAATGCTCATTCATGTATTCGGCTACCTTAGCATGCTCAAAGGCATTGTAAAGCATTACGGTTGAACCTGCGCTCCATTTGGTATACCAGTTTAAAAAAATACCTTTCGGGTTTTGTTTGTTCAAGGCCTGTGCTTCATTGAGCGAATACCAGTGAATTGGCATTTCCGGAGCTTTTTGAGCTGCAGCCGGCGGATAGGCCTTCATGTAGGCCGGTGACCAGAATTCATAGGGCGTGGTTTTTTCAATTTCTTCGGAGAAATATACCAGCATACAAAGTAATTGGTACCTGCCCTGGAATCCTTTAAAGGTGAACCCTGCAGTTTCTTTATTATAGAAGAGGAGGGAAGGCAGAACCGGCTTTTCACCGAGAAGTTTTGTTGCCAGATCGTTATAAGATTTTCCTTCTTGTTTAACATAGGTTTTATTATCGAAAAAAGTAATGGATGAATCGCTGCATCCGTCAATTTTAATGGCATAAAAGCGGTAATTGATAAAGGTGCAGATTTCTTTCCGGCTGAGGGTAGTATTCAGCATAAGCATGGAAGAATCCTCACCGGGTTTGTAAAAAACCACCATTATCGGGCGGGCTTTAGTCTTCATCAGCTCCCTGACCTGCTCAATACGTTGCCATTTTATGGTTGAATCTGCCGGCTCCTGTGCCTGGAGTGAAGGATCAATAAGAAATATAAATACCAGTAATATGCAGAATGATAATTGGTTAACAATAGGTTTCATGAAGGAATCGTTATTAAATCAGGACTGTAAATTATGGTGCAAAATTCAATAATATTTGGATCAAATAAATACCCAATGAATGATTCCGCTATATTTTTTACTTTTGGCTATTATTAAATTATGAATCCAACCCAAGCAGAGCCGAAAAAAATACTTTTCCTGCCCCGATGGTACCCTAACCGGTACGATCCGATGCCCGGGCTTTTCATCCGTCGTCATGCCTTATCGGTTGCGGGAAATTTCAGGGTTGCCGTACTGTATGTTCACCTGGATACTGAAAAAAGAGATTTTGCCTACGATTTCGAACAGACCGATAATCTTGGGATTTTAGAGCTGACCATTTATTACAGGTCCTGCAAGTCAGGATTCAGGCAGCTGGCTTCCCTGGTCAACCTTTTGAGGTTTTTCATTGCTCACTTCAAGGGGTTTCGATTACTGAAAAAGGAGTTTGGCAAACCCGACCTTCTCCATGTAAATGTGTTGACCCGCCTTGGCTTTATTGTTTTCATTTACAGGATATTCACTGGCAAACCCTATGTGATCACGGAGCACTGGACAAGGTATCTGCCCGGTATGAATAATTTCAACGGCTTCGTGCGAAAGAAACTCACAAAGCTTGTGGTTAAACATGCTTCAGCCGTGCTTCCGGTTACGTTAAACCTGCAACAGGCCATGCAGAAACACGGGCTGCTTAATTCAAACTACCAGGTAATTCCTAATGTTGTTGATACTGAATTGTTCAAACCCATGGATTTTCCGGCTTCAGATTCCAGGAAAATGTTCATCCATGTTTCGTGTTTCGATGACAGGCAGAAAAATATTTCGGGGATACTCCGCGTTCTGAAGAGACTTTCTGAAAAACGCAAAGATTGGATATGCACCATGGTTGGCGATGGGATTCATTTTGATCAGCTCATGGAATATGCTGAAAAACTCGGACTGAAAGATACGTTTGTTGTTTTTACAGGTCTAAAGGAGAACAAAGAGCTGATTACTCTGATGCAGAAGGCCTGTTTCCAGGTGATGTTCAGCCGTTATGAAAACCTTCCGGTGGTGATTCCTGAAAGTTTTGCCTGCGGAGTTCCGTTTATATCAACAAATGTTGGCGGAATTGCTGAACATATTCACAAGAATCTTGGTCTGCTGATTGCTTCCGAAGACGAAACTGCCCTGCTTGACAGTATCGGATTTATGCTCGACAGCACCGGGAAATATGATAAAGCAGTGATCAGACAATATGCATTAGATCATTTCAGCAACGAAGTGATCGGGAAACAGATATCCGGTGTTTATTATCAAATTCTTCAAGACTGATCCTTTATAAAGACACTTCGGACATGCTGAAAAAAATACTGGGTACTTTCGGGATCAGGGCTTTCTCAGCAATACTCAACCTGCTGATTGCAGTCCTTTTGTCGCAATACTTGGGAGCGGCAGGAAAAGGAACACAAACCATTATTATTACTACCATCACTTTTATCCTGATTTTCTCAAACCTGGTCGGAGGAGCAACACTGGTTTACCTAACTCCCCGTTTTGCTGCTCCCTTGCTGCTGATGCCTTCGTATCTCTGGACTATCCTGATGAGCCTTGTTGCCTATTCTGCGCTGAAACTGTTTCACCTGGTTGAAGCTGCTTATATCCTCCATGTCTGCCTGCTTGCAGTAGTCAATTCAATTCTTAGTATTCATTCAAATATCCTTATCGGGAAGCAACGGATCAGGGAATCCAATATGCTGGTGTTGTTCCAGACGGTGATTCTCGTGCTGAGCTTGTTGGCGGCATTTATGATTTTAAAACAGGCTTCTGTGGATTCATACATTTATTCGCTTTATGTATCAATCGGTATTTGTATGATTATCAGCGCCTTATATATCGGAAAATCAATCGTAAAAATCCGGTTGTTTCCGCTCGTTCAGTTTGTGCCCGTGCTGATACAGATGTTTAAATATGGTTTCCAGAACCAGGTTGCCCATATCACCCAAATGCTGAGTTTTCGCCTGAGTTACTATGTGCTGGATGAATATAAGGGTGCTGCGGCAGTTGGTGTATACGGCAATGGTATTTCCCTTGCCGAATCAATCTGGCTGGTAGCAAAAAGTATGTCGCTGGTGCAGTATTCCTGGGTGTCGAATTCATCGGACCGTCAAGCCTCGGCACAGATAACGGTACGACTGGTGAAGGGAGGGGTTATCCTCAGCCTGCTGATGATGGTTCCCTTATTAATTCTGCCGGTATCCGGTTATACCTTTATATTCGGTCCGGGTTTTGCCGGCGTGAAACCTGTGATCTGGTCATTGTTGCCAGGAGTACTGATTTATAACCTGTCCATTTTGTTTGGTCACTATTTTTCCGGGACGGGCCGTTATTACATTAATACAACGATTTCAAGCGCCGGCCTGGCAGTCTCAGCTATCCTGTATTTCACGTTTATCCCGATGTATTCAATTACAGGTGCAGGAATAGCTACCTCGCTATCCTATATTTTTACGAGTGCTCTGTTTTTATGGTACTTTGCGCGGGATTACAAAGGCTGGTACAAAGAAATCATACCAGGAAAAAACGATTTTATCATGGTGATTAAAGAACTCAGGAAAAGCTTATCATTTCGTTCCTGATTCGAGGTACTTAAGCGACAGTTCAAATTCACCCTGCTTTTTACCTGGTTTTATCAGCTTTCCCGGATAATACATAGCACACATTGTATTTGCCACATGGTAAAGGTTCGGATAAAATTCCGGATCGCAACCATCCAGGATAGCTGCGAATACTTCATAACGCACTTTTTCAGGGTTATAGGCATAGTCGTGCCACACAATAATTGAGTTATCGTGGATTAAATTTGCAATCACTTTCCGTGAATCGTTCAGAACGCCGGTATAATGATGATCGCCATCAATGAAAATGAGGTCAAATTTCCTGTTCAGGGATTGAAAATCATAATTCAATGAATTGGCTTTCAGGTGAATGACATTCGGCAGGTTTCTCGAAAGGATGGCATGCTGACTGATATATTCCTCACTCATCCCGAGGTTTCGTTTTTCTTCATCCGGGAGATCCATGGTAAAGCATTCCTTTGCTACCTGGCTAACATTTGCAACACTTTCACCACGCCAGGTTCCGATCTCAAAGTAGGTACACTGGTCAAATTGCCTTGAAAGCCCTTTTAAAAGTGCTAAGTCGGTAGGAAGCGACCCACCATCACGAAACATGAACGGGCTGATGGTTTCCTCAAAAGAACCAAACAGCTCAGGAAACGAAACAGCCGGCAGACCATCGAGAAACCTGCCTGAAACCTGGGTTTTCCAGTTTTCATTGTCCTCCAGTACCAGGTTCAGCAGGTATGGGTTCCGGATAATATTACCGACAGCCTGAAGTGTTTTTTTGATTTTTTTCATCAATTCAATCTCATTAAAAAGCGGGAACTATTCACCCTATCAACAAAAGATTTAATTATCAGTTATACCGTATTTTAACCTCAAAGTGCACGAAGAAAGCACAAAGTGCACAAAGTGTGACATAAATACTAAATAGCTAATATTTAAAACTTTGTGTTCTTGGTGATTTACTATTGTAAACTTTGTGGTTAAATCATTTATCTGTATATCAACGCATTAACAAAGTGATTAGTTACGAAAAGCGTAATAAGCTTTTGATAACTGAAAATCGTTGAACATCAAAAGTACGCAATTAGCTTATGGGTGCATTCGCAGTTATCCCTGAAATTTCAACTTCGCATTTGACAGTTGAATAAAAAAATACTTCATCTTTGTATTTGTAATTTTATCAATCTTTCCGGGTTATTGAATTGTTTGCTAGCAGAATTGATAAGTCAGTCTTAGGCCGCAACCATAAAGCAAACCAAATTCCATACTCACTTTCTGAACCGAGTTGATAATCAATATTTTTTTATGAACAAAACATCTATTTTCCTGATCCTCCTGGCAGTCATTGCAGCGAAATTATCGGCGCAGGAAGGAAAAACCGGAATAGAGTCCCGGCTACGTTATAATATTGGCGCGCTTTCCCATGATTCAATGTTTGGCCGGGAGGCCGGATCGGCATCCGAAATGAAAGCTGCACTTTTTATTGAAGCTGCTTTCCGGAATGACGGGCTTAAACCATACGACCCGGGAACTGGCTCTTATCTGAAGCCATTTAAATTCGGACCTCTATTATACAAAAAAAGTAGCTTAAGTATTAATGGAGTCAAATACCGCTCAGGCGTTGATTTTGGGGCAGTTGCAGGTTCATCTGACGGCGAATTGCAGGCTGCTATCGTGGAGAATAAGATTTTTCCTTTAAAATCAGAAGAAGCAGTTAAAGATATCCGCTCCAAACCCACAGTGTATTTAATCGATCTGAAACACGAAAAGCTCAATCTTGACCAGCCTGAGAATCCTGTAAATATGGCTGTTCAGGACGGTTATGCCGCAATTTTGCTTTCAAACGCTTATGAACCGGATTTTAAAAATCGCTTATTCAATGCTGATTCAACGGTTCTTTTTCCTGTCCCGGTGTTTTATATCACTGCCGATCTCGCAATACAAATCACAAAAATTGAAAATCCAACATGCGAAATTGAAGTCAGCATTGACAGGAAACGTCCTGCAGCCTATAATGTGATCGGGTTTGTGGATAACGGTGCGAAAAAGACCGCGGTTGTTGGAGGTCATTTTGATCATGTGGGAACCCCGGGAAGCGAAAACCCGGTGATCGGTGATCCGAATATCTGTAACGGCGCCGATGACAATGCCAGCGGTACTGCTGCCGTGATGGAACTGGCGCGTTGGGCTTCACAGCAAAAGAACCTAAAATACAATTACCTGTTCATCGCTTTTTCGGCCGAGGAAAAAGGATTGTTCGGATCCTGGAACTTTTGTAACAGTGTTGATTTCAGAAAATACGATTTTGCCTGGATGCTTAATCTCGATATGGTAGGAAGGCTGGCATGGAATGGTAAGAACCGGCTGACAGTTGAAGGTGTTGCTTCCTCCCATGAATGGAAATCCTTGTTGAACAAGACAGAGCACAAAGCATTTACCTTACTCAGGATCAAAGGTGCGCCGGGTTATTCTGACCATTTCCCATTCGTGAAACACCACATTCCGGTAATATATTTTTCAACCGGTCTCGAACATGAATACCATAAACCAGTTGATGATGCAAACCTGATCAACTATGCCGGAGAAGCCGCCATCATTGAATACCTTGAAAGGCTGATGCAGAATGCGGAGAAAATTGAAAACCCCGGGTTCCATAAAATTTCCGGATGGCAGAATTTTAAAGCATTTATTTCTGGACTTGTTTTCAGACGCTAACTGCCTAAAAGGTCACCACATATGGTTTGATGAATTTTATCCTCCTATTGTTGAAAACAACTAATACACTATCTTTACACCTTGGATGAACCCGGGTATGCCCAACTGCCGAATAACGGCAGGACTCTGGCTCATAAACGGGTTCAGGCCGGGAAAAACTCAGCCTAACAATTGCTTAATACAGGAAGCCGGAATGCATTCCTGCGAATCATGGCCAAAAATCCGGAAGCGTGTATTGACATGCTTTTTGCTCTTATAGGTGCCGTTCAAAAAATACGCTGGCATCAGTTGGATACCGTGACAAAGGAAGATATTCGCCGGTTTTTTCACTTAATTGAAACACCAGGTACAAATGGATAAGTTATTGAAAAAGTTCAGATTGTATGTTATATTCGTATTTATTTTCGCTATACCTCATAGCGTTTTTTCCCAAACGGCTGCTCCGTTTGTAGGGAATTTCTGCATTTCACAGGACGAGATGATACTTTACAATATGTTAAATGATCTTCGTCGGCAGAATAACCTTGCATCTATACCGCTTTCAAAATCGCTCTGTGTGGTTGCAAGGATACATATTGACGATCTGATCACCTCCCGGCCCCAGGAAAAAGGCTGCAGCCTGAACAGCTGGAGCACAAACGGGAAATGGACTCCATGCTGCAGTGGTAAAGATCCTATTGGTATGAAATGTATGAATGCAAAGCCAAGAGAGATTACCGGGTACACAGGCTTAGGATATGAACTGGTTTATTGGGAGGAAAAAAACGTAACACCCGGCGATGCTGTTGATCTTTGGCAACAAACGAACGTTTCGGGCGACATGATACTGAACAGGGAAAAATGGCAGTCCAAAAAATGGAAGGCCATGGGAGTTGGACTGAAAAACGGGTATGCTATAGTTTGGTTGGGCGATAAGACTGACATTCTTTCAACTATAAAAGTTTGTGGAACAGATTCTTCAATCCGGTTTCATGAGCAAAAAACGATTTCTGCCGCAACCAAACCTGAACAGTATAAAGAAGCAGTTGTAAAAGCAGAACCCAATACGGGGAAAAAAGAATTCATTGACATGAAACCGGTTATTCCTGCATCAGTGGGTAGTTTTTACGTGATTATTGCCAGCGCCAAAACGCAGAAACTGGCCACTGAAGCTGCCAGGAACGCTGAAAAAAAAGGTATTTCAGATATCACAATAATAGGTTCTGATGATAAATTCCGGGTTTCAGCAGGCTCGTTTACTGATGAAAAATCGGCTTTAACCAGGATAAAGGAGCTCCGCTCACACTATGCGGATGCCTGGTTACTCAGGCACAAATAAGTTCAGGATGTTTTTGGTTATAAGTTATCGGTTATTGGTAGGCAGTAATTGGTTATCAGTTACGAGCTTAGAATCATAGATCTGGATTAAATCCGCAATCAAAAATCCGACATCCGAAATCAGGGATTCTCCCTGTGCATAACTTGTTTGAAAACTTGTGCCCGAGTAATGGCAGTGCATTGACCAATTACTTTATATTTGCCGCAGAGCTATGGAAACACAGGGAAATTATAACGAGGACAGCGTCAGGTCATTATCCTGGAACGAACATATCCGGCAGAGGCCTGGCATGTATATCGGCAAACTGGGTGACGGATCATCGCATGATGACGGCATTTATGTGTTGATCAAAGAGATCATTGACAATGCCATTGATGAATTTGTTATGGGTTATGGTAAGATCATCGAGGTGGTGATTAAGGAACATGTGGTAAGCATCCGCGATTATGGTCGCGGAATTCCCCTAGGGAAACTTATCGAATGTGTCGGCCAGATGAATACCGGGGCAAAGTACGATTCAAAAGTCTTTAAAAAAGCAGTTGGGCTGAATGGAGTAGGCTCCAAGGCAGTGAATGCCCTTTCAAGCCATTTCATAGCCCAGGCTTTCCGCGAAAACCGCAGCAATATTGCTGAATTTACCAAGGGTGACCTTGTTAGTGAAACAGGTGAACATGCTAGTGAGATGAGGAATGGTACATTAATTACCTTTTCTCCTGACGAATCCCTGTTTATCAATTACCATTTCATCTCCGAATATGTTGAGCAGATGTTGTGGAACTATTGTTACCTCAACAACGGCCTGACGATCTACTTTAACGGACAGCGTTTCCAGGCCAAGAACGGGCTCCTGGATATGCTTCAGCGGGTCAATAACGGTAATCCGGTACTGTATCCGCTAATACATATCAAGGAAGATGACTTTGAATGTGCTTTTACTCATAGTTCGCGCCAATCGGGCGAGGAGTACTATTCCTTTGTGAACGGTCAGCATACCACACAGGGAGGCACACACCTGTCGGCTTTCCGCGAGGCATTTGTGAAAACGGTGAGGGAATTTTTCAACAAAGATTTCGAACCTGGCGATATCCGGTCTTCATTGATTGCTGCCATTAGCATCAGGGTGGTTGAACCGGTTTTCGAATCCCAGACCAAGACCAAACTGGGTTCCTCGCATATGGAACCGGGAGGCATCACGGTTAATAAATTCGTAACTGACGTCCTCAAGAAGAAACTGGATAACTTCCTTCACATGAACAGTGATGTTGCGGAAGGATTATACCGGAAAATTCTGCAAAATGAAAAGGAGCGTAAGGAACTTGCGAATATCAAGAAACTCGCTAAAGAAAGTGTGAAAAAAGTCAGCCTTCACAACAAGAAGCTTCGCGATTGCAGGGTTCATTACAACAGCAACGACGAACGCCGGCTTGAAACTACACTCTTCATAACCGAAGGTGATTCGGCCAGCGGAAGCATCACCAAAAGCCGCGATGTGAACACCCAGGCGGTATTCAGCCTGAAAGGCAAACCGCTGAACTGTTATGGGATGAACAAGAAGGTGGTTTACGAAAATGAAGAGTTTAACCTTCTCCAGGCTGCGCTTAACATTGAAGATAACATTGAGAATCTCCGCTACAATTACATTGTGGTTGCTACCGATGCCGATGTGGACGGGATGCATATCCGTTTACTGTTACTGACTTTCTTCCTGCAGTTCTTTCCCGACCTGGTAAAAGGCGGGCATGTATATATACTTCAGACCCCGCTTTTCAGGGTCAGGAATAAGAAGAAGACCTACTATTGCTATTCGGAGGAAGAGCGGGTAGATGCTATTGCCGAACTGGGCCCCAATCCTGAAATTACCCGCTTTAAAGGTCTCGGCGAAATATCACCCGATGAATTCAAACATTTCATTGGTCCTTCCATGCGCCTCGACCCGGTAATCCTCAAACATATCGGCGAAATCGACAATGTTCTGTCCTATTATATGGGCAAGAATACTCCCGAACGCCAGCGCTTTATTATCGATAATCTCAGGCTTGAGGAGGATGTGCTGCCGGGTGTGAAGCCAAAGGAAGTTGCCTTGGCAGAGGTCTGATCCAGGGATTTGTTATCAGTTAATAGTTATTTGTACCAGAGTCAGGTTCTCAGTGTTCCTATGTGGACTCAGTGTCTCAGTGGTTTATTTCAGGGAGTAATTTGTTGGTTTTCTAACTCAATTGCTGTTGATCTATTCTTGCCATTTACCAACATTGGCATACAGCTCTTTATAAGCGTTCCCCAGGTTTTCAATTATATCTCCAGCCATCACAGCTTCTTCCCCTAACTGCAGCGCGGCAAGATCACCAGCCAGCCCGTGAAGGTAAACTCCCAGCAAGCATGCTTCAACCTGGGTATACCCCTGAGCGAGCAATCCGGTAAGTATCCCGGTCAGCACATCACCACTACCCGCAGTTGCCATTCCCGGGTTTCCAGTAGAATTAAAAAAACAATTGCCCGTCGGCGTGCAGGTGACTGTATACGCTCCTTTCAGCACAAGGTATACTTTATTGCGGATGCAGAAATCACGGAGTAGGGCAAGTCGTTCAAAACTGTCATTTGTCTTTCCGGCAAGCCTTTCAAATTCTTTGGGATGAGGAGTCAGGATGCTTCCTGCCGGCACAAAGGCAAGCCAGGTCTTATTCTCAGCCAGTATATTGAGCGCGTCGGCATCAAGCACCAACGGCACTTTTACTTCCTGCATAATCAACTTTACCATACTTCTTGCTTCATCGCCGCTGCCAAATCCCGGTCCGGCGCCGATAGCGTTAAAGGGTGACAAATCAGGCAGCCTGGAACATTCGTCAAAAGAAGGATCGATGGATACCATCACTTCCGGAACCGATGATTGCATTATTTCGTACCCGCAGCGGGGAATATGGGAAGTAACCAGTCCTGCACCACTTCGGAGACATGCCTTCGCCGATAATACCGCTGCTCCCGTTTTTCCGAGACTTCCGGCTAAGATCAGCGCATGACCATAGGTTCCCTTATGCGAAAATTTCTTCCTGACTTTCAACAAAGGCCTAATATCTGAACCCGAAATATAAAATGATTTACAAGGCTCCGATTCAATGAATTGCGGTAGTAAACCTATCGGCAGTACCACCCATTCGCCAATAAATTCATCATTTTCGGGCATGAAAAAAGCAAGTTTGGGTAACTGGAAACTAAGGGTATAATCGGCTTTGACAACATCGCTCTTCTTGATTTCGGCGGGTGAATCAGCAAAAAGTCCCGATGGGATATCTATGGAAATAACACTTCCCTGCGATTGATTTATAAATTTAATCACCTCTTCAAATTCCCCTTTTAGCGGTTTTGATAATCCTGATCCGAAAAGTGCATCAACCAGGATATCATTTTCCTGTGGAATCCAGGTCAGGCTTTCGGAAAGTGAAACCACCCCACATTCAGTAGCCCGTAATCGCAGCAGGTTAGCCTCAAAATCCTTAGAGAATTTTGACGCATCCTGAGGGATGGCAACTGTTACTTTATAATTGGCTGCCGTAAACATTCTTGCAATAGCAAGCCCGTCACCGCCGTTATTTCCCGTTCCGCAAAACACGTAAACAGCAGGGGAGGAGCCTGCTAGTTTTTCCAGTATCCATTCGAAACATTGTTTAGCTGCGCGTTCCATGAGATCAATAGACGCAATAGGCTCATTTTCAATGGTAAATGCATCAGCCCGCCTGGTTTGTTCGACTGAAAATATTTTAAGCATGATTTCCTAATTTTATAATCAAACTTACGGAAAAAAGCGAGAGAGTATGTTTATAAATCCGGATGATACTTATTTTAAAGCAAAAATGATAATCAGCAATTAAGTCAGATTTAGGCCGGGAAATAATCCGGAGAAAATAATACCGAACATTAATACATGTAAATTGTTACATATTAGATAGGAATTGAAAATAATCTTCTATATTTTTACAAATTATAAAATAAAACTGGAGAGCGTTATTCATGTTTGAACTATTCCGTCAGTTAGCTGTTAGATAGGCTTTCAGATATATGTATAATTATTTCAATAACCCTAATTAAAGTACGACCTAATGTACTTTAACTCAGATACTGTATATCATTGCCTTAAGCTCGTCTGCCTGTCCACATTACTTCATAAGCCGGTTATCGTTAACAAATCATCAGGGAGCAAAACTTTTTAAAGCAAAAAAACTGAGAGCCATTGCGGTTATCCAAAATATCGCCATTACTCTATTTTTCCTGATTCAATTTAATTCCTAAAATTTAAACGGCTCAATTTTACAATTAAATTAAAGAATATGAGTAAGTTATGGTTTCTGCCCTGCATAGTTATGATCGCTTACACTTCTGTAAGTTATGGTCAAACAAATACGAATAGTAATGATAAACCGCCTACCCAGGCTGAAATCCAGGATATGATGAAATCGGTCCAGCAGAATATGCAGGAACTGAGCCCGGAAGATAAAAAGATGATGGATAGCCTGGGTATAAAAATGCCTTCCGGCCAGAACGTGCCAAACCAATACGACTATGCCAGCCAGAATACGACTCAGCAGCAGATTAATGCGATAGCGGGTATTGAAACAATTCCTGTTAAAGATGCGGCAAGAATTGCCAAACTGCCAAAAACGATCTTAACTGATGCACAGTTATTGGTTTTTCTGCAAAATGTTAACAAAGCCGTATCCGGGAAAATCAGCCCGGAATCAAAAAAAATAGCTGACGATGCGTATGCTTCAGTAAAAAATAAAAGTAAAGAAACCGTTTTCCTGGCAAACGCAGCCAATGGATTGTGGATAAACGGGGAGCCTGAAGCAGCAATTGATCTGATGAGTCGGGTTGTGATGGAAAACACCGCTGATCCTGATAACCTGAATAATTATGCAAGCTTTTTAACCATGAACGGTGGCGGACAGCTGGCCTTGCCTGTTTTACTAAATCTGAACAAGAAGTATCCCGGCAACAGTACAATTCTGAATAATATTGGCCAGGCATGGTTTGGTCTTGGGGATTTGAATAAATCAGAGAAGTACCTCGATAGCGCCATTTTTATTTCTGCCGGACATTCGGAAGCAAATTATACAAAATGCATAATTGAAGAAGCAAAGGGGAATAAGACGGCTGCGGTTGAATGTATTTTGAAATCAATTAAAACTGCTTACAGCGAAGAAAAAATAAGTAAACTGGAGAAACTAGGAGGCAAACTGAAACAGGGCGACATCAGCTGGAATTTACCCAAACCTGCCGATGCACTTGGCCTAGATAAAATGCTTGCCGGTCGCCCTGGATTTTATTTTACAAAATCGCAAAGAGAAGCTCTTTACCCCAAATGGATTGAATATATTAAAGGATGCCAGCCCCTCTTTCAAAAATACATGCCATCAACGAATGAGAGCGATATTTTGGCTTCACAGACTAAAATGATGAATAATGCCCGTTCCGGTAAAATTCCGAATTCTAATTTCATTATGGATAAAGCACTCCGGTTATTAAATATTGTAATAAGCGATGAGAATGATTTTCAAAGCAGAATGGACAAAAAATCTGACGGCCTTAACGAATTAATAATGGATGCCAGTACAAAACTTGGAAATGAAGTGACGGAAATTAATGCAAGATGGGAAAAGGCATTTCAGGATGAAATAGCTGCTCATCCTCCAACAGGATCAAGCGAAGCAGAGCAATCGGCAAAGATGGATGAAATTCACGCCAGGATTATGCAAAGTGCCTGCCAGGAATCAAAACCCATGGTTGATATGTTTCTCGAAACGTATAACCGTAAAATATATGACCTTAATGTTGAATCGATAAGCCGGATGAAATATTTCACCAACGAAATAGTATATTATTTACGATACAGTTCACCTACTGAAGAGGATTATCAAAAATCAAAGAATCTCTACCAATCCGTTTTTCTTGCCTATATTGCCGGGAATGCACCGTTTTGTAAGCCTGTAGATTTTCAACCTACCTGTATTGCCTGCAACGATATAGTAATCGAAAGCGGAAAATGCGAAGGTGCACCTGAAGATGATGAAAACCCTTTTGCCGTGCTTCCTGATTTTGATATCATACATTGCAACAGCCATATCGTACTTTGGACACC
Organism: Bacteroidales bacterium; assembly: GCA_025350385.1. Taxonomy (GTDB): domain Bacteria; phylum Bacteroidota; class Bacteroidia; order Bacteroidales; family UBA4417; genus UBA4417. Next base: position 9,289 of record JANXXZ010000445.1, on the reverse strand, counting down.
GGTTGGGAAAGCACACTGGGACTGCAATATTGAAACGGTAGAAATGGATATCGGAATTTTAAAGGGAAAACGTACGAGGAATCTTTTGGACGGACAAACGATCAGTGCCTCAGCCGAATTGGGTATTTATAAAGGTATTGGTTCACACGAATTAGGTCCTGTAAAGGCAGAGTTGAAAGCCGGCGGTGGTGGCTTTATTGAATGGGGCCCCAAAGGCGTAACTGACTTTGGGCTGGTAGCGGGCATAAAAGCCGAAGTCGGGGCTGTTGATATTATAAATCCATATTCCGGGCTTGATCCGGGAGGCTACGACGTTATGACGAAACCCGGCGAACCTTCAGGAGTCCTTGTTGGTGCTGAAGCACGGTTTGGATGGAACTCGGGACCATCTGTTCAAGGACAGGGGATTTTTTCCGGTCTGTCTATTGATTCGAAATAGATTGATCGTTTTGCTAAAGTGCAGGTTAATACTTAAAAACAATGGTTTAAGTAAGCAGTGAATATTTTACCATTTAAATGGATTTTATGAAATACATTCTGCTGATTTCTGCTTTTCTTTTAGCTCTTTCTTCAGTAGCGCAGGATTGCACCGAAGAATTACTGCTCCAGAAGCCGGGTTTCTCGAAAGAAACCAGAGGCAGTATATCTGGCATACCCTCTGCAGACCTTGCTAGAGAAGAAAAAGTAGTTGCCACATTGCAGATTATGATAAAAACAAAATATTCGCCAATGGGTGTGAAGATCGATTTTGGTGGCGTTTATAACAGTCCGTATCCAAAGATGCAGGTTAACAGCTACTTCTATCAAATCATGGCATGTGACTTCTACTGCGAAGACAACAGTATTAAAACTGCCGGCGAGACCTCAACAACTTTTCAGATTTCCGCCAACGGATTTGATGCTGAAATATACGATACCGCACAGGGAGACAGGTCATTAGCCGAAGGATTCAATGTTATGCATGATCTGCCTGTCGAAAAAGATGGTTTCTGGTATTTTAATGAAAAAGATGTAAACCTGGGTTTCGGAATGACGGGTAAAAGCTGTTCCTGGCTTTTTACTTATAATGGTAAACTACCATACAGCTATGTTTCTAAAAAAGAGTTTCTTAAAAAAAGAAGGATCAATCTAACAAAAGAAATGCACGATGCGGCAGCAGGATTTAAAGAAGACCTTAAAAACCTTGAAATGGAGAAAGGACTTGAAGAAGTGGAATTTAAAAATGACCCTGAAAAACTTGCGAAATATATGCGGGGTTATAATTACACCAAAGAGAAGTATGAAAAATTCCAAGCCGATAATGAAAAAAATTATAAGCCTGAATTTGATAAAATTGAGACACAATCAGAAAGGCCTGTTGACGAATTGAATCAACCGGCGATTGTTGCGCGTGACCCAAATGCCAATCTGACCTCTTTTGTGTTTACGAATGAAAAAGACCCTTTTGGAGAGGTTCTGATCAAACCCAATCCCGGTTATTTCAACAAAAAATTACCCAGGTCGGTGCCACAATTTTTCTGGGTGAATGTAATATGGAACCCTAATGACCCTATAGCGACAAGATTTGGTGAAGACGTTATGAAGGCTGTTGATTTTGATACGCTAAAAAGTATGCTGGGGAAGTAGTTTAAAAATTTCCTGATTCAGACAAATCTGGCATTTGCATTAGCACCGCTTATTACGGATTGACAAGTATTAAAATCATTAATAATAAAGAAAAACAGCATGAAGAAAGTAGTTGTTGTGTTCGCACTTGTTTCTTTTATTGCCCAATCCGAAGCTCAGACACCGGTGAAGACTTCGACTAATCCATCCCCAGGCGGTTCATTTCTCAGTGGTGTTTACTATGCTCCATCGGGAAGCAGCATCATTTTGCAGAATAATGCTAAAAATGAGTTGACTATAACGGCAAAAAAAGAAGCCGGAAAGGCTGGCAGCAGCAATTCCTTTAGTTTCGCGACTCCTTTTCCTGACAAAGTCAGATATAAAATTGCCGTTAAAAAAGCGCCTGCGGGTCAAACTTGTTTCATTAATGAAGGAAGCGAAGGTACGATGCCCCAATCGGCAAATAACCTCAGACTTTGTTCCGATTATACCTATGACCTGTTAAGCCGGAGTTCCGACGACAAAACATTCAGCACTTTTTATGAAAGCACTGATCCTGATGTTGGTGGCGGAATTGGTGAGGAAGGCCGTTACATTGTTTTTGTTTCTTCGGCAACATTCGCTGGTTCAACGGGAAAACACCGGCAGATATTCTGGCGCGACCGCAACACAGGTACCACCAGGTTAGTAAGTTCATCGGCCGGCGGTGAAGAAGGCAATGCCGATAGTTATTATCCTGCCATTTCGGGTGATGGGAAAACAGTAGCTTTCGAATCGAATTCGAGCAACCTGGTTGAGGGCGATAAAAACGGATTTCGTGATGTTTTCGTCTGGCGAGCTGCTACCGGTAAAATTCAAACAGTAAGTGTTGGTATAAACGGCACTGCTGCTGATGCCGAAAGCTATGAAGCTTCAGTTTCGGGTGATGGAAACCTGATCGCATTTACATCTGCTGCCAGTAATATTTCATCAATTGAGAAAGGCGTTTCAAATAACAATGTTTACATACGTGATATGTCGCTGGGCAATAACACTATGATAAGTATTGATCCCAAAGCAAAAAAAGGCGGCGGCGGTTCCAAACCTTCCATTTCGTACGACGGAAGCCGGGTTGCTTTCTACTCCCATTCCGAAACACTGGTTCCCAATGATAACAACGGGCTCTGGGATATTTTTTTATGGGAGAAAAACAAGCCGGAACTTAAAAGGATCAGCCTGACCAACGATCACAAGGAACGTAACCAGGGAAGCGAAAGCGCCAACCGCATTGTGGCTCCGGCGATTTCCGGAAACGGGCAATTCATTGTTTATACAACCACAGCCAGTAATATGGTAGTGGGCGATGATAACAATTTGCAGGATGTATTTATTTACGATATCAAAACAGATAGCACCGTGATTGCAAGTGTTAATTCCACAGGAAAGCCTGGCAATGCTGATAGCCCGATCGAGCAGGGCGAGAAAATTGCCATTTCATTCGATGGGAAATGGGTTGCCTTTTCAACCAATACCTCTAACTTGGGAGTCCCGGCAGCTAATATTGTAATGCACAATAGGTTAACAGCGGAAAACAAACTGGTTTCGAATGTAACCGGAAGCAGCGTAGGCCGGCCTTCTATATCACTTTCAGGCAGTTATGTTGTTTTTGGTATCGGCGGTAAACTTGACAGCAGGTTTCAGTCATCCGGGATTTTTGCAAATTATACCGGTGTTGGTCCATGCCGGTTTTACCTTGAAAAGTAAGATAATAAAATTGCACTCAATAGTCTTCTTAATTTAATGATTTCTTATACCTTAGAAAAACTGATTCCAATGAAAAAAATATGCATCGTCTTCCTATTCAGTATTTTACTTGGAGATTTATTTGCCCAGAAAGAAACCTTCGACATTATAAATTATACTCCGCCTGCAGGATGGACAAAAGAGGTAACACAAAATGTGATCAGTTACATCATCACGAATAATAATAACAGTTGGTGCCGGATAGGTATTATTAAAAGTACCATCAGCAAAGGAAGTATTGAAGCCGATTTTGAAAGTGAATGGCAGGACCTGATTGTGAAAAATTATTCACCCACCGAAGCTCCACAGCTGACCGACATAACAGAAACCGACGGCTGGAGAATAAAAGCAGGTGTTACAAAATTTGTTTTTAATAAAAGCGGAGCCATTGCTATGCTAACTACAACAAGCGGTTACAGCCGTTGTGCAAGTATTGTTGCCACTACTAACAACCAGGAGTATTTAAAAGATGTCCAGGCATTGCTTTCGTCTGTTGACTTCAATAAGCCGATGACTACTTCACAACCATCTGTATTTGATAACAATAGTGATAATACTTCCATCCTTGGCACCTGGGGAATAAGTGCAAGCGACCAGTCGAACTACAGGGTGAGCAATGCTGTTATGAACTACATAACCCGTCAGTATACTTTTAATGCGAATGGCACCTATAGTTTTATCACTAAAACTTTCGACCCTTTTATGGAGAATATCCTGTTAGGGAAAGAAAATGGCACCTATCACATCAATGGTACTAATCTCACTATCAATCCCGAAAAAAGTGTATTGGAGGGTTGGAGCAAAAAGGATGGCAGAGACGAATGGGGCAATTTTTTATCCAGCCAGAACATAACACTGGAAAACGTTACCTACCAGTTTACCAAACATTATTTTTCCGGCATCAAGGAATGGAGCCTTGTTTTGCAGGCTGATAAGCAAACACATAGAGACGGCCCTTTTTCTGGCAATACTGCCTTTAATCATTCATGGATTTATAGCCCTCCTTGCAGCCAATGTTTCATAAAATTACCTGATGGGAGGTAGAATAATTGCCATTGAATCAAATTAACGCGAAAACTCAATTTGATATCATAATTGAAAAATATGGCCGGTAGAAGCTGTATGAGAAGAATCTCCTTGAAATATAAGCGATTCAGGCTGTTATCCAAATTTTAAATATGATTTATGGCGAGCCATTGCTTGAAATGCCTTCGAGGCTGGAATTTTATTGACTCATAGGACAAAACCGATTTGAAGACTGATTGTTAAATACATACCCTAAGATTGCCTTATTAAATCTTCATAATCAAGAATCAAGACTAAGATTTTCACTTCAAGGAATTTACCCACCATAAAATTTTCCAAAATGAAATCTAACCCAAAGAAGAGTTTTAAAACGAAAGTAATTTTTGCATTTATTCTTGTGACAACCTTTCTGATGTCAATCAGCGGATTTGCCCAATGGTCGGCCAATCCATACCAGAATAATCCGATTTGTACTGACCCGGACACCCAGGCAAAGCCGGTTATAGCGCCGGATGGTAGCGGAGGTGCAATAATCGCCTGGAACGACCAAAGAGGGGGCGGTTCAACCATTTACGCCCAACGCATTGATGCCAATGGCGTTCTGAAATGGACAAGCGATGGAATTGTTGTTTGTTCGGCAATGTATTTTCGGGGTTATCCTGTAATTGTATCTGATGGGAGCGGAGGAGCAATTATTGCCTGGCCCGATTACCGGAACGGGATTGACTTTGATATCTATGCCCAGCGGGTTGACGGAAACGGCGTTATGCAATGGGCATCGGATGGAATAGGCGTTTGTACAGGTCAGGGTGATCAAAACTTTCCGGTTATTATATCCGATGGTAATAATGGCGCCATACTTACCTGGATCGACGATAGAAGCCTGAACACTATGAATCCGGATATTTATGCTCAGGGTATTAATGCAGATGGATCATTAAAATGGTCTCAGACTATTGGTATCAGCACCAACACGGATGGAGTTACCAACCCTGCGATCGCTACCGATGGCAGCGGAGGCGCAATCATAACCTGGTCGGAAGACATGTCATTACATAATGATACCAGTGCAGCAGATATTTATGTCCAGCATTTGGCTAACAATGGTACAACGCTCTGGACTACAGACGGAGTAAGCATTTGTGCGGCCAAACGGTTGCAGGTAAATCCTGTCATCACTTCCGATGGAAATGGCGGAGCATTTATAGCCTGGGTGGATGAAAGAAACGTTAATAATACTTTTCCCTATAATTCAGACATATTTGCTCAACACGTAAATTCCAGCGGTGTTGCGCAATGGCAACCTGATGGCATAGGCATAAGTACGACCACTGAACAGCAATTTGGCGTTAAAATCATATCTGACCAGGCCGGGGGGGCGATACTTGCCTTTCTGAACTGGTCAGGATTTGTTAACACGCTAATTACCCAGCGAATCAATATTAGCGGGTCATTCCTATGGGGTGGATATCCTATAGGTTCAGGAGGAAAGGGTGCATTCGATCTGGTTTCCGATAATAATGATGGCGCACTGCTCACCTGGGAAGATTCCAGAAGCGGGGCTGTTGATAATTATGCTCAGCATTTGGATGCCAGCGGAGCAGAGGTGTGGCTACTGGGAGGAGTATTGGTAAGTAATGCTTTTGGCAGCCAGGCCAACCCCCGGCTGGTAAATGATATCAGTGGCGGAATTATCATAGTGTGGGATGATAGCCGGAATACAAACCTGGATATATATGCCCAGCATGTGAAGGCTGACGGAACTTTGGGCGGAAGTAGTGTATCGGTTGGGGAACTTTCAGCAATCACCCGTTTGGTTTCTGTTTATCCGAATCCGGTTGATCAGGAACTTTATGTTGATGTTTCTTACATCAATTCATATTCGCCGGTTGAAGTTTCTATCATTGATGTTTCAGGAAAAACACTTGAATCAATTATTGGAAATGGTATTGTGAGGCTAAATATGGGAAAATATAAATCTTCTGTTTACCTGATTCAAACCAGGGTTGGAGAACAGGTTGTAAGAAATCTGATAATAAAGAAATAATAATACATGGGAAGCAGTGATACTGATTTTAGGAAATCTGGCTCGGTGAGTTATGTTGTCGGACAGATGCTATACTGTACTTGGATGGAAGAGTGAAAGAAGTGATTCCGGATAAATCATCCTGATATTCATTTTTCTCACTACTTATTTTCAATCTCTATCTCTTTTAATAGGACTCAGCACTAAGCGCCCAACTCATAGCGCCCAAATATTCGCCAATAACCCGTAACTTTGCGCCCCAATCAGGCATTCAAATGCAAAATACCGTTGAAGCCATTCTCGAAAAAACCGATTTCTCCCGTGAGGACCTGGTTACCCTGTTGAACGCTGAAGCACACGACCAGGAACTGATTTTCCGCAAGGCTGCCGAAGTGAAAAAGCAATTCGTCGGGAACAAGGTTTATTTCCGGGGTCTGGTTGAACTTTCAAACATCTGCTCGAAGAACTGTTATTACTGCGGTATACGCAGTGGTAATAAGGTGGTGGACCGCTATTTTGTTTCGGATGATGAAGTGCTCGAAGCCGCAAAATATGCGCTCGATAACGGTTACGGTTCAATGGTTATTCAATCGGGTGAGCGCACCGACAAAGTTTTTATAGCTAAGGTCACACAACTGCTCGAAAAAATTAAGAATCTGTCTGCGGGGAAACTGGGTATAACCCTATCGATGGGTGAGCAAACCGAGGAAACCTACCGCAACTGGTTTGAAGCCGGGGCGCATCGCTACCTCATACGCATCGAAACATCCAACCGGGAACTGTACTACAAAATTCATCCGCAGGATGCCCGCCATGATTATGATTACCGCCTGAATGCCCTGCGGCTGCTTCGCAAAACCGGGTACAATGTTGGTACCGGTGTTATGATCGGCTTACCATTTCAAACCATCGAAGACTTAGCCGGGGACCTGCTGTTTTTCAGGGAACTTGATATTGATATGGCCGGTATGGGACCTTATATTGAACACAAGGATACTCCACTGTATCAATATAAAGATATCCTGATACCTAAAAAGGATCGTTTTTACCTTTCGCTTAAGATGGTTGCCATCCTGCGCATCATGATGAAAGATATTAACATTGCAGCCACCACAGCCATGCAAACACTCGATAAGCAGGGGAGGGAGAAGGCATTGAAAGTAGGTGCCAATATCATCATGCCTAATCTTACCCCGGTAAAATATAGGGAAGGCTATCTTTTATACGAAGACAAACCCTGCATCAATGAAGAAGCCAGCGAGTGCCGCAATTGCCTCGAAGCCCGTATCCACATTGCAGGCGATGAGATAGGTTATGGTGAATGGGGGGATTCGAAACATTTTGCGGAGAGAGTGAAAAGGGACAATGAATAGTGAAAAGTGAATAGTGAATAATGAATAATGAACAATCAATATATCGTTGACTTGCAGTTCAATAAATCCACCTCGAAATTTCTTTCTCCTTGTCTCCCCATCTCCCTTTCTCCCAATCTTAGTTTGCCAATTACTAGAAGTCTATAATAAATTTGCCCAAACGCACAATCCCCATGCCCCGACGTCCCTATCCATTATTTGAAAATGTTGAAATTATCGATGCCGGAGCCGAAGGGAAAGCCGTTGCACGCGTTGATGAACTGGTGGTCTTTGTCCCTTTTGCCGTTCCCGGCGATATTGTAGACATACAGGTTGTTGCAAGGAAAAAAAGTTTTTGTGAAGGTAAGATTCTGAAATTCCATAAGTATTCCGAAAGGAGGGTGGATCCTTTCTGCAGCCATTTTGGAACCTGTGGCGGCTGTAAATGGCAGAATATGCCCTACGAAGACCAGCTGAAATACAAACAAAAGCAGGTGGATGATAATTTTACCCGGATCGGCAAGTTCCAATACCCGGCATTTAAAAGTATCCTTGCTTCACCGCTTACAACCTTATACCGTAACAAACTTGAATATACCTTTTCGAACCGCCGCTGGCTGAGTTTCGAAGACATGCACCTGCCACCTGAAGAACGGCAGATGAATGCCCTGGGATTTCATATTCCACAGCTTTTCGACCGGATCCTAGATATTGATCATTGCTATCTTCAGCCGGAACCTTCCAATGCTATCAGGCTGGCTGCCAGGGAATACGCTTTACAAAACGACCTGACATTTTACGATGCCCGCAACCATACCGGATTTCTTCGTAACCTGCTGATCCGCAACACAAGCACAGGCAATGTGATGGTAATTGTTGTTTTTGGGAACCAGGATAAAAAAGCGATTAGCAGGATGCTGGACTATATCTCAGATAAGTTCCATGAAATCAGTTCACTTATGTATGTGCTGAATACCAAGCATAATGATGTAATCTCCGATCTCGAAATAATACCGTGGAAAGGCGATTCATTCATTATTGAAGAAATGCGTTCTCCAATCATTGGAGGTAATACGCTAAAATATAAAATCGGGCCTATTTCATTCTACCAGACAAATCCTAAACAGGCCTATCATCTTTACCAGACAGCTTTCGACTTTGCCGGTTTCAGGGGCGATGAAGTGGTATATGATCTATACTGCGGAACCGGTACTATTACAAATTTCATAGCTCCATCCGTAAAAAAAGCAGTTGGGATCGAATATATGAATTCAGCCATTGACGATGCTCGCGAAAATTCAGTGCTGAATGGAATTACCAATACCGTTTTTCATTCCGGTGATCTCGCAAAAGTGCTGACAGCTGAATTTGTAAAGGAAAATGGTCGTCCGGATGTAATCATAACAGACCCTCCACGTTCAGGGATGCATGATAAGGTCATCACACAGATCCTCGAAATTGCCCCTGAAAAACTTGTGTATGTAAGTTGCAATCCTGC
>JANXXZ010000239.1 GCA_025350385.1 Bacteroidales bacterium | reverse complement strand
CTGCAAATCAGGCTGAAACAACTAAATATTGATGTGAAAAGCCGCCCGGTCGAAATGGGATACGAATTACGCTGTATCCAGCCAACCGCCTTCGACCTGCTCTATTGCAGCCTCCTTGGCATTGGTGTGAAACAACTGTTCGACGAAGGATTGACCGGATGTATGGTTACTTCTGATCCCACCGGTGATATATTCCCGCTTTTCCTGAAAGATGTGGAGGATGGTAATGGAAAAGTGAGAACCCGTATGGTGACCATGGAAAGCCAGAAAGCAAAAATGGTATTTTTCCAAAGTATCCAATACCTAACGGCTGATGATATGGCCGCCGCAAAGAAATACCTGAAAAACCCGGAAGAATTCGATTTTATGAAGATCCTGGAATGGTAATCTGTTTGGAAATCAAAACAATACTAAATTGATTATGAGGCTGGGAAAAATTCTTCCAGCCTTTTTCTTGTCTGCTAGCCCGGATCAGAACCAGATGCCTACAGTCCCGGACATTATCCTTTTTCGAGTTATATTGGTGGAACATAACTATTTGAGTTGCCACATCGTAAGCAAAATTCCTTGTGCACGGAAAGGAAGGTTCCGCAATGCCGGCAAACCCATTTTTCTGTTTCTGATCTTATTAATTCCGTCATCCCTTCATCCCTGATCCTGCCGAGATTCACCAGCATGCTCATCCCGTATTTCGTGACATATCGCTTGTCGAGTTGCCGTAAACGAAGGCAGGGGAATTTACTGCAACTAAAACAAAAATTGCTATGGGTAGCTTTCAGTTCTTCACAATTTTTTATCCTGCAACTGGCGCAACTTTTTGATTTGGTTTCGGAATTGACATTGCATCCGGGGCAACTTTTCTTTTCCCTTTGGTATGCCATGCATAATGCGCAGTTCATTCCGCATGGAGCAATTAAGGATTCGGTTAATTCAGTAGCTGGATTCATAACTCCTGGCTTTTTATAAACAGGTGCTGTTTGATAAAACTTTAGAAAACCAGTGTTACATCAGGGCTAAGTTGACCTCCAATATTCTGGATAACAGCATGAATTACGGATATTTTGACATTTGCATTTTGCATTTTTATTTTTGACCTGACACTGGTTTGAGAAGCGCCCTGTAAATAGAAAACCTCAATCCATATATAACAAAGGTCAGAACTTGATTCTCAATACCATCACTCCGGCAGGTTCCTGATCTTATCAGCCAACACTTTTGCCAGTTTATACAGCGATTCAACCGTCCAGCCCGCGATATGAGGCGATAAGATCACGTTATCCGCTGAACAGAGGTATTTGAGGGGTTCCGGAACAGTATCAGCACGCATTTTTTCAAATGAAGTCTTTTCATATTCAAGTACATCCAGGGCAGCTCCTCTCAATTTTCCCGACCTGAGAGCATCCACGAGATCTGCCGTATTGACTACTTGTCCGCGTGAAGTATTTATGATCCAGATCGGCTTCCTGAAACGATCCAGGTAGTCAGCATTAACCAGGCTGAAGGTTTCTTCCGTTAAAGGAACATGCAGGCTGAGGATATCACATTCGGCAAATAGCTTATCCATATTACTTTCGGTGACAAACTGACCGGAGTAGCCTGTCTTATATTTATCGAAGGCCAACACAATTGCCTCAAAACCACCGAGTTTGCGCGCAAATGCATCGCCTGTGTTTCCATAACCGATAATCCCGATGGTTTTACCTTTAATTTCAATTCCCCGGTTTTCTTCCCGATTCCATTTTCCAAGCCTTACCTGCATATCGGCCCGGTTCAGGTGATTGAGCAGCGACAGCAGCATCCCTATGGTATGTTCACCCACTGCATCGCGGTTACCTTCCGGGGAATTGAGACATGTAATTCCATGGCTAACAGCATATTCAACATCAATACTTTCCATACCTGCCCCTACCCTTCCGATGAAATGCAATTTTACAGCCTTTGATAGTATGGATTCGTCCAGCTTAATTTTACTGCGGATTATGATTCCATAGTACTCATGAATTATTTTCTCAAAATCAGGGCGGGTATAGCCGGGAAATTCATCGCAGGCGAATCCCATTTCTTTAAGTTCCCGGCGCAGGAAAGGGTGCGTATTATCAATTATAAGAATTCTTCTGGCTGGCATCATTCATAGGAATTACTTTTCAAAGATACTAAACAGGGAGAATCTTATACTCCATTCGGGATTTTCCCTGTTAACTTTCATAATTTAATAAATTTTGGGAATCCATGATGCTCCTGCAAGCTAAAGCATGATTGCACCCGGACATCTAATTGAAATTTAATCATTAATTTCGCCTCTTCGAAAAATTTACTACTTTTAATACCTAAGCGCGAACCGGGAGCAGTATGTGGACATTTCTTGTAAGGATTATAATGCGCAACAGGCCAGGTATCTTGATTGGCATTGCGCTTATCACGATTTTCATGGGTTGGCAGGCAACATCGGTCAGGATGTCGTACGATATGGCCCGTATGCTTCCTGCTTCCGATTCAGGATACAAGGAATACGATGCATTCAAAAAGCGTTTTGGTGAAGATGGCAACGTCCTGGTAATCGGCGTTATAAATCCCAACATGTTTCAGCTCAAGGAGTTGAATAACTGGTTCGATCTTACCAATAACATCCGTAATATTGATGGGATACAAGGAGTAGCCTCTATTACGCGCGCTATCAATGTGGTAAAAAACGACAGCCTGCGAAAGTATGAGTTCCTGCCGGTGATGAATAAAAGGCTGAACACCCAGGCGGAAGCCGACAGCCTCAAAGAAAAAATACTGGGGCTTAAGTTCTATGAAGGGTTGCTTTACAACCCAAAAACAAACGCCTACCTCCTGGCTGTAACCCTCGATAAAAAGAGGCTTAACGATAAAAGCCGTCTTGTGCTGGTCGACAACATCAGTAAGATGGTACAGGCCTACAAGATCAGTTCGGGGCATGAAGTCCATTTGTCCGGTTTGCCGTACATCCGCACCAAGATGATGTTCAAAATAAGGCAGGAGCTGATCCTTTTCATTTTCCTGTCCATTGCGGTAGCGGCCTTTATCCTGTTCCTGTTTTTCAGGTCAATGAAAGTGGTTGCCAGTTCGCTGGTAGTAGTTGCCATCAGTATTATATGGACAGTGGGGCTTATAGGTCTTCTTGACTTCAAGATCACAGTCCTTACCGGGGTCATCCCCTCCCTCATAGTCATCATCGCGATTGAAAATTGTATTTATATTTTAAATAAGTACCACTGGGAATACCGTTCGCATGGTAACCAGATGAAGGCTCTTTCCAGGGTAGTGCAACGAATCGGTTTTGCCTCCCTCATGGTAAATACGGCTACAGCCATTGGATTTGCCGCATTCATTATTGTTTCGAACCAGATGCTGCGCGAATTTGGCATAGTCACGGCCATAAGCATTATGCTTGAGTATATGCTGTGCATCACCGTGTTGCCGATTATCTTCAGTTACCTGGACCCTCCTGACGAGAAACATGTTTCGCATCTTGACAATAAGACGTTCAGCTGGATGCTGAATAAAATCATTTACCTGATCCAGCATAAACGCAAAATGGTTTATATCATAGCCACTTCATTGTTCATAGTTGGGATCGTAGGCTTATTGCGCATGCATACTTCCGGTAAAGTGGTGGATGATATCCGCAAAACTGACCCGATTTATGTTGACCTGAAATTCTTTGAGAAAAACTTCGGGGGGGTTATGCCTTTTGAGATATCGATTGATACAAAAAAGAAAAAAGGGGTGATGCGCTTGCCTACCATTCAAAGGATCGATGAATTGCAGGATACAATTTTGTCGTTTGGTATTTTTTCGAAACCACTTTCGGTAGCCGAACTGGTCAAATTTGCCAAGCAAGCGTACTTCAATGGAAATCCTGAACGATACAGCCTGCCTAATTCGCAGGAAAAAAACTTTGTCCTATCTTATTTCCCCACCAAGACCGACTCAAAGTTTGAAATGCTGCACTCTTTCATTGACAGCAACCAGCAGGTAACCCGGGTCAGTTTCCAGATGGCGGATGTCGGTACAAAGGAGATGAACCGTATCCTGACCCGCCTTAAACCGAGGGTTGACAGTATATTTGACCCAAAAGAGTATACCGTTCAGATCACCGGTAACAGTGTTGTGTATGTGCGGGGGACCGAATTCCTTATACATCACCTGTTCCAGAGCGTCGCCATAGCCATCGTGTTTATCTCATTGCTCATGGCCCTTATGTTTTCGAGTGTGAGGATGATTGTTGTTTCGATGCTACCGAATATTATTCCGCTCGTAATCACTGCCGCAATCATGGGGTTTACGGGTGTACCGATAAAACCGTCCACAATCATTGTTTTCAGTATCGCCCTGGGTATTTCGGTTGATAATGCCATCCAGTACCTTTCGCGGTACCGGCATGAATTGGGGAAGACCGGGAACAATATTAAGCTCTCGGCCATAAATGCCTTGCGCGAAGCAGGCTTCAGCATGATATACACTTCCATTGTCCTGATCCTGGGGTTCAGCGTTTTCATGGTTTCAGGATTTGGCGGAACGCAGGCGTTAGGAATGCTTGTTTCATCCACTTTATTCATTGCCATGTTTTTCAATATGGTGGTGCTTCCGTCGCTGCTCTTATCACTCGACAAGCGATTAGTTACAAAAGCATTCCGTTCAGAACCCCTCATTGAAATCTATGACGGGGATGAAAACGGATCCGGAAATAACCAATCAGATCAGAAAGCTTAATTATTAAGAGCATTCAAGGTCTTTATAAGAATTGACCGATACAATTATTTTTAAACAAAGAAGATATGAAAGGAATTATCCTGGCAGGCGGCTCCGGAACACGGCTTCACCCGCTCACCTTAGCCCTCAGCAAACAACTGATGCCTATCTACGATAAACCGATGATTTATTATCCCTTATCGAGCACTTG
>JANXXZ010000142.1 GCA_025350385.1 Bacteroidales bacterium | reverse complement strand
GATCTCCCTGAAACGATCCGTCATATGGTGAAAGGCGGGGGATCACTTACAGCCCTTCCGATCATTGAGACACAGGCCGGCGACGTTTCGGCTTATATCCCGACGAATGTAATTTCGATTACCGACGGGCAGATTTTCCTCGAAACGGCATTATTCAATGCAGGTATCCGCCCGGCTATCAATGTAGGAATTTCAGTATCGCGTGTCGGGGGGAATGCCCAGATCAAAGCCATGAAAAAAGTGGCCGGTACCCTGAAACTTGCCCAGGCTGAATACCGTGAACTGGAAGCATTCTCGAAATTCGGTTCCGACCTGGATGCTGCCACCAAAAATATCCTGGATAAAGGCGCCCGAAACGTGGAGATATTGAAACAGGATCAATATTCGCCGATGCCGGTTGAAAAACAGATCGCCATTATTGCCTGCGGTACCCGCGGCCTGTTGCAGAACATGCCGGTAAAAAGCGTCAGGGATTTTGAAACGGAATTTCTGCATCTTCTCGAAGTAAGCCATGCTGATTTATTGGCCGATCTGCGCCAGGGAAAACTGGATGATGCCATCCTTGCAAAAATTGATTCGATTGCTAAAGATGTTTCGGCAAAATACAAGAAATAACCTGATAGATACTGATGGATGATGGAGCTTTAGTAATTCAGAAACATTCATCACAATCAAAGATTAAATGTTGTCAATATGGCCAGTTTAAAAGACGTACGCATCCGGATTGCATCGGTTAAATCGACACAGCAAATTACATCTGCCATGAAAATGGTAGCCGCTTCCAAATTGCGCCGGGCTCAGAATGCCATCCTGAAAATGCGTCCTTATGCCGCCAAACTCAAGGAGATATTACAGAATCTTTCGTCCAGCATTGAATCAGGTGACGATAATGTTTATTCACAGCAACGGAAACCGGAGAAAGTCCTGATCATTGTTCTTACTTCCAACCGCGGACTATGCGGCGCATTCAATTCAAATATTATTAAGGCAGCCTTGCAATGCATTGCTGATGAGTACCAGCATGCCTATGATGCAGGGAATGTCAGCATCATGACCATTGGCCGCAAAGGTTCCGAATTTTTCACCAAAAGAGGGTTCAAGGTCGTTTCGACCCATGATGAATTGTATGATGCCCTTACCTGGAATAATGCATCAGCCATTGCAACTGAACTGATGAAATCATTTGCTGACGGGCAGTATGACCGGATTGAAGTGGTTTATAACCAGTTCCGGAATGCCGCTTTACAGAAAATTACCGTGGAACAGCTTCTGCCCTTAGAACCACCATTAATTGACCCTTCGCAACCGAAAAACCAGGTGGATTATATTTTTGAACCTTCCATGGAGGAAATTGTCACCGAGTTAATACCCAAGTCGTTAAAAATCCAGTTCTATAAGGCCCTGCTCGATTCCTATGCTTCGGAACACGGCGCGCGAATGACTGCCATGCACCAGGCCACCGATAATGCCCGCGATCTTCTCAAAGACCTGAACTTAGCCTATAACAAAGCCCGCCAGGCATCCATAACCAAGGAGATCCTGGAAATTGTGAGCGGGGCTGAGGCTTTGAAAGGGTAGACGGGAGGAATGAGAAGGAAGTAGGGAGTAAGTAGCGGAGAGACAAATAGATCATGATTTCAACCCACTTAACTCCATGCATTGAGCACACGGAACTTGGTACTCAAATGGGAGTAAGGAGACAGATAGACCTCGCAACCCACTATGCACTAAGCACCAGGCACTAGGTCCTCAGCACCCGGCACTCAGCACTAAACATTATTATCTTTTCCGATAGTTTCCACTAGCTTATCATACCAGCCTTTCCCGTATTTCCTCACCAACGCATCTTTCAGGAAAATGTAAAGAGGAACATTATTCTTCTTGCCACATTTTAAAGCATCGTGGCAGATTGGCCATTCATGGTAATTCAGGGCTTCCAGCGTATTGTACCCGCTGATCCGGATAGGATAGAGGTTGCATGAAATGGGCTTGGCAAATGGAATTTTCCCTTCCTGGTAAGCTTTTTCGATGGCACAGCGGGCTATGTCATTTTCAAAATACACAAAGGCACATTCGCGGTCGTGGACGAGGGGCGTAACAAAATGCCCGTAAATGTCATAATCAAACGCACCGTTTTTTTCAATCATTTCAATCCCATCCGGTACCATGAAAGGCTTGATTTCATCGATAGCATCTTCGATGAGAGCGATTTCTTCCTCTTCAAGCGGAGCGCCGGCATCGCCTTCAACACAGCAGGCCCCGTGACATTTTTCGATGTCGCAGAGGAATTTCACATTCAGGATGTCATCGGATATCAGGGTGTTTTCAACAGCTATCATGAGGCAAAGGTATGATTTTAAGGGTTATCGGTTATTATACTAAAAACAGGATAAACCTCCGTATCAATTAAGAAGAGTCTGTTTAAATTAAAGCTCTATCCATGATAGGAGCTTTTACTT
>JANXXZ010000125.1 GCA_025350385.1 Bacteroidales bacterium | reverse complement strand
AAGTAAAGGGCTAAAATAAATTCTACTATTATGTTTATATTCAATCTATTAGATAATATATTCAATCTTATTTATCAAAAGCTTCCGTTGTTTTAATTAAAGCTTCTGAAAACTTGTAAATATCATCAAGTGATGCTAATTCATTTCTTATTTCCTTCTTCTGCTCATCAAAAATACCAATATATTTTTTCTCATTATGAAGATATAATCTACAAATTGATTTCCTATTATTATCATCTAACAGTATTGCAAAATATGATTGTGCATCTCTATAGTGGATTCTTGAAGCTAAAATCTTTTGTCTTAATATTGACTTCACAATCATATATGCTTCAATTTCCACCTCTGTAGTGACTATCTTATTTACTGTTTCAGCTGGTGCTTCAACAGCAGGAACAGAATTTGTTGCATTTGCTTCTTTATCTGCTACTTTTTCTATAGTTAAAGCTGTTTGAAATCTTTCGGTAATTAAATCACTTGTATATTGTTGAATAGATTTCTTAGTTAGGTTGGTAAATTGTTCTAAGACTTTGGCTGTAATAACACTTGTATATACTTGCTTGGCAAAATGCTTAACAAATTCAGGTGAAGGGTTATTTAATTCCTGAGTAAGAATGTTTTTTAATTCTATAGTATATTTTAATTCAGATGCAGTATTAATAATGCTTTCTACATCATAATATGATTTGTGAAACTTCTTTAGTTCTTCAATCTGATTATCTTTAATTTCGGTTATATTAAATTCTAAAAATGGTTTTTCATCCATTTTATTTGGTGCTACCAAATCAGAATAGAACCGATATATTATACCGTTGGTGAGTATTCCAAATCTTGCTTTAGATACATGAAAATACCTCAAAAGTTGCCCATCATGAATACTAAGGTTTTGTCCCCAATGTTTGCATTCTATTAAAATTGTTGGTTTGCCATCACGAAAGATAGCATAGTCAATTTTTTCACCCTTTTTCAGTCCAATATCAGATATAAATTCTGGGACAACTTCCATTGGATTAAATACATCATAACCCAAACTTTGCAAGAATGGCATTACGAATGCATTCTTTGTTGCTTCTTCTGTAGTTACCTGGTCTTTTAGCTTAGTTACTCTATCACTAATCTGTTTGATTTGGTCTTTAAAATCCATAATTTCAAGATGTCATAAGGTTAATGATAAAAATTTGATTACAAATATACACATTCAATTACAGAAATATTTATATGCCAAATAAAATAAATATCCTAAAACATTATCTTTGACTATAACTAAAACAATCAATAATCAGAAAGTGCCTTCTATAATGGCAGATATTAATTCCTATTGTTAATTTGTATGACAATTACTTCTGGATAATCTATACAGTGTCATACTGAACAGCTTACGGATGTTGACCTTTTTCAAAATATTTCATCGATCAACCTATGATCTCCCTTCTTATCTTACTTTTATCTTTCATTCCAAAATCTTCCCCCATGTCCGCCAATCCTTCGAACCCACCCGTTCCGGAACCCCTGCCATCCTGCAACTGGCCATCCAACGACCCTTTGATGATCGAGTATCATGACAATGAATGGGGAGTACCCCTTCACAACGATCAGAAATTGTTCGAATTCATGGTGCTGGATGCTTTCCAGGCCGGGTTAAGCTGGAAAACCATCCTTCACCGGCGGGAAGGCTTCCGCAAGGCATTCGATAATTTTGACCCGGTGAAGATTGCCTCCTATGATGAGGCTAAAATCCAGGAATTGATGCAGGATACAGGAATTATCCGCAACCAGTCAAAAATCAGGTCCGCCGTCTGCAACGCTCAGGCTTTCCTTAAAACCCGGCAGGAATACGGTACGTTCGACGCTTACATCTGGCAGTTTACCGGAGGCAAAACCATTATGAACCGGCTTGAAAGCCTGTCGGATATGATCGTCTCCTCCCCCGAATCCGATGCCATGAGCAAAGACCTGAAGAAAAGAGGGTTTAAATTTGTAGGCACAACCATTTGTTATGCCTTTATGCAGGCCGCGGGAATGGTGAATGATCATCTGGCGGGGTGTTTCAGAAATTTACAAACACAAGAGAAATAAAGCTATTCAGGAGTAAGAACGTAATTATGAGTCCGTCCCGGGCTCTGAAAACCGGTTCCTATTCAATGTTCCCCAGGCAAACAGACCAAACCCGGACTGTATCATTCCCGAACGCTTTCTTAACCCGAATCGAATAGATTTCAACAGTTCTTCCTGATGATCGCTTATGTTTCCGGAGTTCTGGTTTCAATGCAATTCCATATTGAAAATGCATTTTTCCGGCATAGAGTGTATCATTTATTCTCCTCAACGGGAGAAAGGTCAGGACCGAATCCATGGAAATTTCTGTCGAAGCATATTTACCTGATAATCCGTCACTCAGCAGGTTCTTCAGGGGGATGACTTCTTCTTTTCGGATAGGATTCAATTTCAGCTTCACATTTTCTGAAAGGAACAGGGAACGGATCATGTCCACCGCTTTCTTCCTGATCATACCGTCAATGCTTGTATCGTTCAAAATTCGGAGATAATCCGACATATCCAGAAGCTTTTGTTTTGCCGTCATTTCTGTTTCATGAGCAGCCTCATCTGAAAGGTGTGCAGTTTCAAAAGCATTTTTCACACTATCCCTTACAAGGGAGATTCTATGCTGTTCATTCAGGCCGGAGTTCTCATTGTCATTGCAACTCCGGGCGCTGCAGATGAGATAAATAACTATTAAAACAGGTATGGTCAGTTGCCTTTTCATATTGAGTTTACTCATTTATCCTGTAACGGAGTACTTTAATTTTATCGCCGCTGTTTTTTACATCAAGGATTTCCATATTTTTCAGGCTGTTAGTCGGGAACGAAAGAAAATCAATGAATTCATTCTTGTTAAGCAATTCAATTCCGGCTGATCTGCTGCTACCGTGCACCCGGTAAATTAAGGCGTCGGTACTAATAATACTGTCCAGCTGCTTACGACGCTGCTCCCAGCCCTTAACATTCATCTGCGAGAAATAATGGATCATCAGGGCGTATTCGTTGGCATGCAGTCCTATTTTTTCGTTGGTATCGAATTTCTTGAGAATCCGGCTGATGGTATCGGTCCGGTAATAGGGTGATTTGACAACCATCCTGATGTTACTCTTTTCCGTTTTTAGTGTTACCTGCCCGGCGGTATCGCAAAAATAGTCAGTAGGTGATTCATCCTTATCAATAACGATCACTTCAATATTCATGTGCTTAATAGGCTGCATGGTCTCGGCGTCATAGAAACTGAACTTGTATTCGCGCGTATTGAAAAACCGGAATAAACCGTAAAGGACCACCATAACCAGCAATACCAGGAGCGGGATGACGTAAAACAAGCGGTTTGCTTTTATTAAGCTGGAAGTAACCGGCAGCCCGGAGGCGTTTTTATATTTAAATTCATCCCAGTTTGAATACCCGGCATAACGGCTCAGCAAGTTGAGAACGTCAATCCGGGGCAAAGAGTGTTTCCCGTTTTTAATGTGTGAGTAGAACCACTTTTCACTCACCTGGGCTTTGACCTTTATCAGTAAGTCTTCCTGGAAATCGGTTATTTCCTGGCCTTTCCATAGTGTTATGTCAGGATTAACAGCCGGGTACGAGAGTTTCATAGCTGAAACTATTTCCTTTTTAAGGAGATCAAAGAATATTTTATCTTCCTGATGCAAAGGTTGAAATGATTTAGAAGAATTGATTGCCGAATGCCTGTAAAACAGTTTACAACTATTTTACAACCGAATTTCAAAATACCGGCATCGGGCAGGAGTTAAATTTACATCGTTTTTAGCAAAGCACAATATATCAATGCTAAAATTACAAACCTAAACTGCTTTATAACAAAAAATGGCACTGACTAAGAGGTCGTTTAAAAATTATTTTTATTTTTTTTACCCCCTCTGTCTCCTCCTGATTTCAGGGGGAGAACATCTTAAAAAGGATTTTTATTTGATTGAAAGAACTACAATTCGGATCAATCTATTTCCTCCCTGAATTCAGGGACGGCTGGTGTAAGTAATTAAATTTGATCAGACTCAAACCGGTTTTAAATTTTCATCAAATTCACATACTATGAAGAATAATCTACTGTACTGGATTCCAAGAGTACTTGCTATCATTGCCATATTGTTCATGATGATCTTCTCCATGGATTGTTTTGGAGAATATACCAGCCTGGGCAAGCAACTCACCTGTTTCGTAATGCATAATATCCCTGCTTTCATTATTGTAATCATACTGATTATTGCATGGAAGCGGGAATTTGCCGGAGGCATATTGTTTATTCTGTGTGCGATAGGCGGGAGCTTCTATTTTCGTGGATTTGCAGGGAATCCCGGCGTACTCATTATTATGGCGCCTTTCATGTTTGCAGGGATATTGTTTATAATCCACGATGCTTTGTCGGGCGGGAAGCAAAATTAAAATTGAATTATCTCCGGCCCCATAAAACAGGCCTTGCATTTAAACCTCAAAAACAAATCATATGAAAACAAGACCTAATACTAAAATCTCATTGGTCGTATTGATAGCATTGATTCTTCTTGCAGCAGGCCGGAGCAATGCAGCAGTAACCGTTACCAATCCCGGGGATGATGTGCTTAAGGCATATAATCTCAGGATGGATGGTAAAGTAGACCAGGCAAAGGAACTCCTCGAAAATATTCTCAGGAAGGATTCCACAAATTCGAAGGCCTGGTATGAACTGGCCAGGTTGCAACATTACATGCTGGTTGGCATGGGCAATGTAAAAATTAATGATATCGTCAGTTCAATGAATACGGCTGTTACCTGTGACCCAAAAAATGTCATTTACGCTTACTACAGGGCAGTTTCCTGTTTCCTGGATGCTTTCTATGCCATGTAGCAGGACCAGGGACAGGTAAAAATGAAGATTACTGAGACCTGCAAGGCCTTTGACAAGGTACTTGAACTCAAGCCCGATTATTACGAGGCCATGATGTACCAGGTGGAGATCTATGGTATGCTTCCCCCGGATATGGGAGGTGACAGTATAAAAGCCAGGAGTTTTGCCGGGAAACTGGGGAAGATGGACCGCTATTTCGGAGCTAAAGCCGCTGCTGCATTGATGTCCGAAGGCAGTGACCTTGTAAAATACTGGAGTGGAATCCAGGCTGAGAACAAGAATAAGCCGGAATACCTTGTGGAACTGGGTAAAGCCTGTTTATTGAAGGATGATCCTCAGGCTGCCGGACAAAACTTTGATAAAGTAATAAAGTCAGATCCTTCTAAAAACACCCTGACCCTTGACCTCGCTCGATTCCATATGATGAAGGTGATGCAGAATAAAGACCTGGCATCAACTGAATTATCTCTGTCGAAAAAGTGCATTGAAGATTACCTGCAAAGTAAACCGGAACCGGTTATCCCTTTGAAATCCTATGCAACGGGACTCCTGTCAATAATTGAAAGGTTCCTCGGCAACCAGCAGCAGAGTGAGAAACTGGTGGCGGAAGCCAAAGCCATGGATCCTTATTTTTCAAGGGCTTCGGGGCTACCCACTTTAATTCTGTTTGATAAACCGGATCAGATCAGCCACCATTATTTCTCATTTTTCAGCCCATACTAAGGATGATTCTCTTCTTTTTCAGGGTTATCAATCAAGCCATTTTGTTTATATTTATATCCTGGAAATAGCCTCTGTTCCGAAAAAGATAAACCTGTTAAAATTATCTTTATGAAAAGGTCCATTTTTCTGCTTGCTGCCATCATATCTTCTTTTGTAATGAATGTTCAGACCTGGAATTTCCGGATTCAACGGTTAACGGGCAGTCCCAAAGTTAAAGAGCTCAGGTTAAAGCCGGGAAGGCAGGTAAGTATCGGTACACTGGTGCTGGATAGCGATTCTCTTAAGGAAAGCAGCTACTTTAACGGTTACTTCCTCGGAGGGACGCGGGATTCGATCCAACTAAGGCTGAAGGAGGTGATAGCCAATAAATTCTATACCAACGGAACCAGGCAAACAACGATAATACCGGCAAAGTACTATAAAAAGACACCCTTGCAGGATTCCAGCCTGATGCATATTGCCGTTTCGGATATTCAATACCTGGATTACCGCAGTGAAAAATGGAATATCAGGGCTGAAATCGCTGAACCAATCATATTGGGTTCATTGCTTGTAATGGTTCTCTCCCCTTTTATCGGTTTTAAGGACGGATCTTTTAATGGGGAACGATATAAGTATTGGGCGCTTGGCAGCACAATCGGGCTTACTACCGGCTTTGCCACTGTAATAACATTCGGGTTGCTTTCGAACCATAAGAATTTCCAGTTTAAAACCGGTTGGCCTGATAAGAAAGCAAAAGTCTGGAGTTTTAAATAGAACCTGTCATTATTTCAAGTCATAGACCATAATCTATACTCAATTACCCTTGTACCAT
>JANXXZ010000119.1 GCA_025350385.1 Bacteroidales bacterium | reverse complement strand
GGCAGCTGATTTTAACCTTTTTTGAAGGAAAACTTGCCGTTTTAGTGAAGCAATGGTTTCCCCGATTAGTTGATTGGCAGGCATATAACGAGATGGCCAGTGAGCCGGATTCGCCTTTTTCATGATCAAAGATAAACATTTTTAAAAAATGAATTTAGAAATCAAAATCAAAAAAGGCCTGAGTGCCTTACCATTCAACTGTTCCACTGAACCGGTGCGTACCTTGTATGGCGAGCCGGAAGAAACGGAAGAGCTTGACAACCAATGTGATGGATCGGTTGAAAGTATTGTATGGAATTACCCCGAACAAGGGCTTATTTTCTTTTTCGATACTGCTAATGCTGAACCCAACTTATGTACCATTGAATCGGATAATATTGAAACAGAGCTTCTTGGAAAGAAAATATTTCAGCTTAATCAGTCTGACATCATTGCATTAATGAAAGGAAACGGGTTTGCTGAAATGGAAGAGGAAGACGAAACCTGGGGGGAACACCGCGTTACTTTCGAAGATGCCCAAATCGACTTTTACTTTTCCGACGGAGAACTCAACCTGGTAAGCTGGAGTTCTTACAGCAGTTGATTGATTAATTTGAGAATGTGAAAATTTGAGAATGTGCTAATTGCCGATCCTCAAATTATCTCATTTTAACATCTTCACATCACACCATCGCCCTCTCGCCCTCCCGCTCCCCCGGTCCTTCGCCCTCTCGCCCTCTCCACCCTCTCGTTCTCCTGCTCTCACGCTCCCTCGCTCTCCTGCTCTCCTGCTCCCTCGCTCTCCCGCTCTCCCGCCCTCCCAAACTACTCCCCCCATCCCTCCTTATACATCGGATGATGAGATAAAATATTATCCCTCAGGTATTCCCGGCTCAAATGAGTATAAATTTCGGTTGTAGTAATACTTTCATGTCCAAGCATTTCCTGGACTGCACGCAGGTCGGCGCCTCCTTCAACCAGGTGGGTCGCAAAGGAATGTCGTAAGGTATGAGGGCTTAACTTTTTGTGAATACCGGCAATCGCAGCCAGGTCTTTCAAAATAGTAAATATCATAACCCGGCTAAGTTTAGCGCCCCTACGGTTCAGAAAAAGGTAATCCTCATTTCCTTTTTTGATGGAAGCATGGCTCCGGATTTCATGAAGATAGGTGTTTATCTGCTTCAGGGCTTTACCGCCAATCGGCACCAGCCTTTCCTTATCGCCCTTGCCGGTTACACGGACAAAACTGTCTCTAAAATAGATGTTGCTGATTTTCAGGTTTACCAGTTCTGATACACGGAGGCCGCAACTGTACAAGGTTTCAATAATTGCCTTGTTTCGTTCCCCTTCCGGTTTCGAGAGGTCGATGGCTGCAATGAGGCTCTCAATGTCCTGTATGGACAATATATCCGGCAGTTTCCTGCCTATACGCGGCGATTCAAGTAATTCGGTGGGATCGGTGTTGATCAGGTTTTCAAGAAGCAGGTACTTGTAAAAAGCGCGGATACCCGAAACGATCCGCATTTGCGACCGGGCATTCAGGCTGTATGTGTTCAGCCATTTCAGGAATTCCTGGAGGTCGTTCAGCCCAATTTCGGAAGGTATCTTTGAAATGGCCTTTTCCTCAAGATAGGCTGTTAGCTTATCCAGGTCATGCCTGTAAGCTTCAACTGAATTGGTCGACAATGACTTTTCAAGCCTTAAATAGGCGTCAAATCCACGTCGGTACGATTCCCATATCATGAAGGCAAAGGTAACCTATTGCCTGATAATTTTCCCGCTGAATACTTCACCTGATGTCAATCGTATTAAATAAATGTACAGACCGTCCGAAAGTTTTGATATATCAAAATTTTGAGATCTGTTTTGAAAAATGAATTCAGCCACACAACGACCGGAAATCTCATAAAGCTCAAATTTCCCGGGTAACCGGGCATCGTCAGGAATAGTAATCTTCAGATTTCCGGATGTCGGATTGGGGGAAACTGACACCTTCCCGGGTGCAGATGATTCCCGGATACCAACGTGCATCAGTGAATCGCAGTTCAGCGGAATTCCCCAGGTTTCAGACCCTTTCCGTTAATATACCAGGGCATTCATTTCGTAAGAAACTCCCCCAAAATCATTGCAATAGTAGTACGGACCTCCTAACCCGCTGATGAACCCCTGATCAGGTAAGCAGCTATCTGTGACTACTGGCATCCAGCAATCTTCTGAAAAATAATAAAATCCTAAATTTTCATTGTCCAGGTTTTTCTTTGCTCTTCCGTTGAACAGGTACATATGCGAAGAATAGGCCCGCGCGGGGACTGAAGAGGATGATAGTATGGTTTCATCCGGCATTTTCGCCATCCCTTCATTGTCCAGTTCGTTAAACCTGATCGTTTCACTTATGGCGTCTTCAGTATTGCTATAATAGGTTGAATCAACCGGGGAATAATCATGTGTTACCGACTTGCATTCGTGGTAGGTATATTTAATGGAATCCCCGGATGTATAGACTTCTTTGCCGGTCACTACCCTGATGGTACTGACAGTGAGTCTTTCATAGGTTGATGTTAAAAGGCTGTATATCGTATGAAACTCATCGCCGATATCGTAACTGTAAATGTCATGGAAGGTCGGAATAACTATTCCGGTTACCGGATTTGTCATCCCGGCAATTTCAAAAAACCTTGGGAAACTGTTGAAATCATCAAACTTTGGTAACCTGATGAGTCCATAATACTTGCTAAGCAGGATCGTCGCATCGTTTATGGGATCGATCACCAGTTGTCCTGAGGCGTCTTTTCGTTGAAGGGAAATTATCTTGACCGAATCGCTGAGGCCCAGGAAATTCATCAGGGTTAGTTGTAAAACGGATGCCTCCAGATAGTCGGTATTGTTGTGATAGTTATAAAACCGCCAGGTCTGGCTTATAGCTGCTTTCGTTTGGATGGTGAATATGTCCGCCGAATCAGGAGAAAAAGAATAAACAATGAATTGAAAACTGCCATCCTGTTTTTCAACAATTTCATTTTCAAGCCAGGATGCCCCGTCCGTCACCCAACATCCATAATCGGTTGGCCTGGGCTGTCTGAAATTATAATAGTAAAC
Source organism: Bacteroidales bacterium (assembly GCA_025350385.1). Lineage (GTDB taxonomy): Bacteria > Bacteroidota > Bacteroidia > Bacteroidales > UBA4417 > UBA4417. The sequence continues at coordinate 5,206 of JANXXZ010000119.1, read as the reverse complement.
ATCGTTACCAACCGTCACAACGGAATCAATCCGGATTCCAATCAATTCTGCTCCAAGTGCGTCGCGGAATAACTGTTCAGCCCCTGTTTTTACGGCTATGTAATCCTGTGCTGCGACTTGAACACACAGTAATGAAATGCAGGTGAGAAACGGGATGAATGATCGTTTCGTTTTTGAAACCAAGGCGAGTCAAATTAAATAATCATTGGAATTAAGGAATTTATAAGACTCTCGGTTTATAATTGAGAACCTGTTTCGAATTAAATGATGTCACGCCAAGACGCGAAGCATTCAAGTTTGTAAAGTGTTGATTTTTTATCTTTGCGGTCTTTGCGACTTTGCGTGAAAATTCTGATCCAACTTTTCGGTGTGGACTCGATTGATATATTAAAAGTAATCCGAGATAATGGCTTTTTCAAGTCAAATCTGTTAATCAGGAATAATAATCGGTAAGTAAGCCTAAACCAAGGCCAATTTATAATGCCAAAATGGATGAAATTCCTGTTTTGTTTCTACAGATATCGGAAGTAAACCTTGGGATCCCAAATGTCGTTGGATGTATGGATTTCTTAAACACAGCTTAGTTGCAAACCAGCTCTCTAAAATCCAAACAGTAAGGTAATGAGATTTACAGCCTGATGATTTTACCCAGGTAAACTTCGCCATTTACCGACCTGAATTTGCAGAAATAGATTCCCGCAGGCAAACCGGAAATATCGAAACGCTCTGTTTCCTGCTTCTGGTTGTACCCTGCAATCATTCTTCCTGATAAGTCAAATAGTTCAAGCCTTCCGGATGGCGTTCCTTCAGGAACAGTAACTGTTATTATTCCGTTTGTAGGATTAGGGGAAATTGTTAATGGATGCGCATGGGTTAAGTCTTTCAAACCAACCGTTAACAATGAATCGCAGCTTAGCGGGCTACCCCAGTTTACATCGCCTTTCTTATAATATTTCAGTAAGTTGGAAGATGGTCCCCACCCAAAGTCAATACAATTGTGATACGGACCGCCAAGACCTTTAATATAGATGTCAGAATACCAGCACCCATCGAATGTGATCATGGTGTAACAGTCATCCTGCTGGGCCCACATCATGGAATTACTGATAAATTTGGCAGGCAGGTCGTAAAGCGGGATTGCCGGGTCAGTCGGGAAACCCATGAAACTGAAAGTTGTCCAGTCATTAAAAGCGGTTACCGGTTCGAGTGGTTCTGTTTCAAGTATAGGGGTTCCCAGTGATGAATAGGTCTGGTAAACAGTATCGAATGTGTGGTAATAAATATATTCGGTCTGTGAAAACTGGTAACGGGATGACTGGCAGACTTCCATCCGGTAGGTTATTGAATCACCGGTCACAGAAGTGATTCTTTCAAGCACGCGCATAATGGTCGACCCATCCATAATGGTAAAGGGAACCGGGGAACCCTGGTCATGCCAGACCGAGTGCAGTTCATCGCCCGGCTGGAAATCATAAATCCCGAGGGTGGTTAGGTTGGTGATCCCTGTTTCTGGATTGGTTTTACCTGCGATATCATAAAACAGGTTGTAATCAGGAAAAACATCGAATTTAGGCAACCTGATCAGCCCATAATTCCTGCTCAGCAGGATCTTCTGGTCGTTGACCGGGTCGGCAACCACCTGCCCCGAAGCATCTTTCCGGGTAAGAGTTATTACTTTTACTGAATCACTGATCCCGATGAAGGTCAAAATTGATATTTCAGTAACCTTAGCTTCAATATATTGATTTACAGTGTGGTAATTATAAAATTTCCATGGCTGGTTAAGGGCGCGGAGGCTAAGTATCCGGAAGGTATTGGCTGAATCAGGCGGTGAAAAAGGATATACAATAAAACTGAACATTCCGTCAGGCTTTTCGGTTACTTCATCCCCGATCCAGAAACCTCCTTTTATGGTATAACATCCATAATCTGTTTGTTTCATTTGCCGGAAACCATAATAAATTGTATCAGCACCAACCGTTCGAATTGAATCAATTCGCAACGCAATGATATCCTTGCTGGTTGAATCGATGAAATAGTACTTGGTGTTAGCTTTAATAGCATTATAATTTTGAGCTTCAGTCGATTGCGATATGATGATCAGGGAAAGCAACAACAGGATGAATAAACTTTTCGATATAGATTTCATAAATATGTATTTTTGAATGATGTAAAGTTAATCAACTGTTTGCAACTCCTAACAACTGCAATTGCAATTAATTAAATTTTATTTCATCAGGTGTTGGTAATATTAATAAGAAATTCCTAATTTTGCACCCCTGAAATAAAAAAGTGTTTACGAAATGGCTAAGAAATCAAAAGAAGCTCGCGTCCAGGTAATCATGGAATGCACTGAGCACAAAACCAGCGGCATGCCGGGTACTTCACGTTACATCACGACGAAGAATAAAAAGAATACCCCTGAACGCCTCGAGCTGAAAAAATACAATAAGATCCTCAAGAAAGTAACTGTTCACCGCGAAATTAAATAACATAACACCATGGCAAAGAAAGTAGTTGCAACCCTTCAAAACTCCGGAAAGGATTTCGCGAAAGTGATCCGCATGGTTAAGTCGACCAAAACCGGCGCTTATTCCTTCAAAGAAAGCATTGTTCCCAATGACCTGGTTAAATATTTCCTGGCCAAAAACTAATATCACTCCAGTGGTTAACGAAGAGGCTTTTTCTTACGGGAAAAAGCTTTTTCTGTTTTTGCCGGAGTCACGCAAATTGAGTTATTACGGGTACATTTTCATTCGGCTGGCGGTAACACAATTCACAACGCTGGAAATATCAGCTATCAGAAACAGCTTATAATCAGGTTATTCTATGGGTATATTTTCATTTTTCAGTAAAGAGAAAAAAGAAGTTCTCGATAAAGGGCTTGAGAAAACACGCGTAAGCGTTTTTTCCAGGCTGTCGAAGGCTATTATTGGTAAATCAAAAGTTGACGATGAAGTACTCGACAACCTCGAGGAAATCCTGGTTACCTCCGATGTGGGCGTGGAAACTACCCTTCGCATCATTGAGCGTATCCAGAAAAGAGTCGCCCGTGATAAATTCCTTGGAACTTCCGAATTGAATGGTATTCTTCGCGAAGAGATTGCTGCCCTGCTTTCCGAAACCGACACCGGCGATTACGTTGCTTTCGATTTCCCGAAACGCGATAATCCCTATGTTATTATGGTTGTAGGGGTGAATGGCGTTGGTAAAACTACCACTATCGGCAAATTAGCCTATAACTTCCGCAAGGCGGGCAAAACAGTCCTGCTCGGCGCAGCTGATACTTTCCGCGCTGCAGCTATTGAACAGCTCAGTATCTGGGCCGACAGGGCAGGGGTTGACATTGTAAAACAGGATATGGGTTCCGATCCGGCTGCAGTTGCCTACGATACCCTCAAATCGGCGGTAACCCGCGGTTCCGATGTGGTTATAATCGATACTGCCGGCCGACTTCATAACAAGGTAAATTTGATGAATGAACTGGCTAAAATTCGAAAAGTGATGCAAAAGATACTGCCTGATGCTCCTCATGAAGTATTGCTTGTTCTTGATGCTTCTACCGGCCAGAACGCTATTGAACAGGCCAGGCAATTCACGGCAGTTACCGATGTCACAGCCCTGGCGCTCACAAAACTCGACGGCACCGCAAAGGGCGGAGTGGTGATTGGTATTTCCGACCAGTTCAAAATCCCCGTCCGCTATATCGGCCTCGGCGAACGCATCGAAGACCTGCAGCTTTTTGACCGCAACGAGTTTGTGGATTCATTGTTTTCTTGATAATAAGTTAATAGTTATCAGTTAACTGTTATCAGGTAATTGAAACCAGTAATCCGACATCCGACATCCGAAATAAAAAACCCATGAAACCCCGACACTCCATCCGTGTAGTAACCTTAGGCTGTGCCAAGAACACCGTTGATTCGGAAGTGCTGATGGGCCAGTTGAAACTGAACAATATCATTGTGCTTCGCGACGGCGATAAAGGGAAGGCCGATACGGTTATCATCAATACCTGCGGTTTTATCAATGATGCCAGGGAAGAATCCATCGATACGATACTGGGCTATATTGAAGCAAAACGAAGAGGTGAAGTAAAGGATGTTTTTGTGATGGGATGCCTTTCCGAGAAGTTCAAAGAGCCGTTGAAAAAGGAAATTCCCGAAGTGGATGAATTCTTTGGCGTCCACGACCTGGCTGAAATAGTAAAGAGAATGGGAGCCGAATACCGTCAGAATCTTCTTGGCGATCGCCTGCTGATCACTCCGGGCCATTATGCTTACCTCAAGGTTGCCGAGGGTTGTGACCGCTCTTGCTCGTTCTGCGCCATCCCCGGTATCCGCGGGCAACACATCTCCAGGCCCATCGAAGATATTCTTGAAGAAGCTGTGAAGCTATCCGCACAGGGAGTTAAAGAACTGCTTCTGATCTCGCAGGATCTCACCTATTATGGCGTCGATCTGTGCAGGAAACAGATGCTCCCGGCCCTGGTTGAAAAACTATCCGATCTTGGCCTCTTCAGATGGATCAGGCTCCATTATCTTTATCCCACAACCTTTCCTGCTGATCTGCTGGAAGTCATTGCTCTCCGGCCTGACGTATGCAAGTATATTGACATCCCGTTACAACATATTAACAGCCGTATCCTTAAGTCAATGCACAGGGGAGTTACCGGTGACGAAACACGCGAACTGATCCGTGAATTCAGGGACCGCCTGCCGGACTCAGCTATCCGTACAGCTTTTATCGTTGGTTATCCCGGTGAAACGGAAGATGAATTTGCCGAATTAAAGGAATTTGTCCGCGAATCCCGTTTCGACCGGGTGGGTGTATTTACCTATTCACACGAGGAAGATACCCGTGCATTTGACCTTATTGATGATATCCCGGAAGAACTGAAGCATGAACGGGCCGCAGAACTGATGGAAATTCAGCAGGAAATATCCCGCCAGCTCAATCAGTTGAAGGTGGGGAAAGAATTTAATATACTTATCGACAGGCTTGAAGGTGAATATTATATTGGCCGGACTGAATTTGATTCACCGGAAATTGATAATGAAGTTTTGATAAAATCAGGTTTGAATCTAAAAATTGGCGACTTTTGCCGCGTAAAAATAAATGAGGCCGATTCATTTGACCTTTACGGAACTATTAACAAATAATCATTCTAAAAAGTCATGAAGAAAATTCTGCTAACCACTGTTAT
>JANXXZ010000097.1 GCA_025350385.1 Bacteroidales bacterium | reverse complement strand
CAAAGTAAACCTTGATCTTTAAAATATGCATTGGTAAGGGTGCATGATAAAATAGGGCTATTGGACGTGTGCCAGTAACCTTTTCTTGTGTTTGCATATTCCCATGCTTTGGCATTTCCGATTCCTAACCGGACGAGGTTGTCGTGCCGACAGCCTATTTTCTTCCATTGCTTCCAAATACACATTCGTAACCTTCGGCGCATCCATTCATCCAGTCTTTGGCAATGTTTCCGCATATCGGCAACCTTAAAATAATTGACCCATCCACCGATTAGGCTGGATAGCTTATTTATCCGTTCCTCTACGCTCATTCCATTGCTGCGCATGGTATAGGCTTTTACTTTGGCTGTTATTCTGGACAGTGATTTGCGATGTGTATACACCTTTACTCCGTCTTTGGTAAAATAAAAGCTAATACCTAAGAACTTCCGCTTGGTTGGGCTGTCAACTGCACTCTTCTCCCGGTTGACTTTTAGTTTCAGTCCCTCTTCAATGAACTTGCCTATGCTGGCCATCACCCTGTCGCCTGATCTTCTGCTCTTGACGTAAATATTACAGTCGTCTGCATAGCGACAAAACCGATGGCCTCGCTTTTCAAGTTCTTTGTCCAGTTCGTGCAACATTACATTCGATAACAACGGACTTAACGGTCCGCCCTGGGGCGTACCTTCTCCCGATGGGCTTACTAAACCCCCTATCATTACTCCTGATTCCAAGTATGCCCGGATAAGTTTCAATACACGTTTGTCCGCTACCCGTTTGGATAACAGGTGCATCAGCATATCGTGGTTTACACGGTCAAAGAATTTCTCCAAATCAATATCAACTACGATCTTATACCCTTCGTTAATGTACACTTGCGCCTGTTTTATGGCTTGGTGGGCACTGCGGGCGGGTCTAAAGCCGTAACTGTGTTCGGAAAACTCCTGCTCGAATATCGGGGTCAATACCTGGGCTATCGCCTGCTGTATCATCCGGTCTAGTACTGTTGGAATACCCAACAACCTTACTCCTCCATCCGGCTTGGCTATTTCTGCCCTGCGTACCGGCTGGGGTTTGTACGTACCTCCCAATATGCTTTGCCTGAGCGTTTCGCCTTGCTCTTGCAGATATGAGAGAAGTGATGTAACCTTCATCTTGTCGATTCCCGGACTACCATCATTCTTCTTTACACGCTTGTAGGCTTCGTTCAGGTTGCCCTTCTCTACTATCCTCTCAAGCAAATATTGGGTGTTCAAACTTCTCTTGTCTTCTCCTTCTGTTTCCGCATTGGCATAACTCTGCTCTCCCGCTTTACCTCGGGATTCCATCCCTACTTCATGCGGGTAGTCGCGCCCTTTGGCGTGATTGGCTGCTTTCTGCGTTTTGTCCATGAGGATAACAAAATTTAAGAATTCTCTACGTTCAGCCCTTCCTTCGGTGTAATTAAACCTCCGTAATATGGCTTCTGCTGACTCCTGACCAATCAGCCATACATCACTGCATGGGTTGTTGGTTCTGTTTTACATTCCCAACGCTGTGGTCAGGTCTCCCCGGGTAAGAACGATAACTTTCATCTCATCTACCTGCTGCATTTACTCCAAGGGGGTCGGGTAGTATTGGACTTCGTTTTGTCTTGCAAACTCGTCCGCCCCTTATTAGCCTTATTATGCAGTTTCTGTTCGTCAGGCCGAGATTTTGCCGCCGGCTTCCTTCAGATTCGCAGTCACCCGCGACACCCTTGCCTTTAGCTAACACTTCCTACTACCAAGTGTGTTCGGGACTTCAACCCTACAGTTATCGCCCATGCCGGGCGCACAAAAACGAAGCCCCCGCCTATGGGGGCTTCAAGAAAATTCAATGGCCTGAATTCAATTTGTTAGTTTATGATAAACTTACCGGAAGAACTAAAATTTGCGGAACGGATTATCAAGACATACATTCCGGGTGTAAATGTTGTCACATCAAGGGATACTTTGTCCTGCTGTTCAAATTGCCTGTTTAGTAAGGGTTTTCCTGACATATCGAAAATCAACAGTTCGAATCCTTCCTGAATTTTGCCTGCCAATTGCACATTTAATATACCCCCGGTAACAGGATTAGGATAAATATTTACACTGCACAGAGTCTGGTTGTCAAACATACCACCCGAAACATCTGTGCTATCCTGTTCTTTTAAATTCACATTAATGCTATCATCCTTCATGGCAGGAATAATCACGATTGGGGCGGTTGTTGTAACCGTTGCAGCTATCGGGGACAATACTGAGCCTGGTATCACCTGCGAAGGCACACTACCAGTTTGTCCTGGTTTTAACCAGCCTACTGATAGGTTGTCACTGCCAGTAGCTTCTTTCATCAGTGCTTCAATATAATAGGTCTGACCCTGAACAAGGCTTATGAGAACTGATTTCTGAGTCGAATATTTATTCCACTGCCTGAAACCTGTATAACCGGTGTGATAAGCAATCTTTTGTTTATTGGTCGGCTGATCGTTTGTGCTGAGCCAAAGTTCGCCGTTGTCATCCGAAGAAATCCAGAATCTGTAATTACCGGTAGCCGGGGCACAAATATAGCCTGCTATTCTTGTCCCGAATCTATTGGCTACATTAGTCGGAGCCTCCATTGAAGTTATCAGGCTGGTTGATGATGGGTTGTTCGGGTAATTGACATTGCTGGTAAGAGCAATGACTGCACTGCTGCTGCCTATATTATTCCACCTTTGGTAAGCAATAAAACCAGTAGCAGTGCATCCGCCTGTGTTTAACAGATTCACTATTACTATAGCCTGACTGCTCAGACTTCCAGTACCGTTATCCTGTACCTTCACAACAAGAGCAAAAGCAGGAGTAGTTTGGAAATTTAAAGCCGATGAGGTTACCACAGTCAAAACACCCGTTGATGAATTGATAGCAAAAGCATTGCTGGTATTTCCCGAAAGAATTGAATAGGTGAGAGTCTGACCTGCGTCGGGTTCGGTTGCTATTACGGTTCCTACAAATGTTCCGTTGGCCGCATTGGCATTAATTGTAAATGTCTGATTATAAATTACTGGCGGTTCATTTACATCCAGCAAGATCACAGTGATTATTGCCTGGTTGCTGAGGATTGGAGTACCATTGTCTTGTACTTTAACTACCAGGGAAAAGGATGGTGTGACTTCAAAGTTCAGGGCTGTTGGGTTGACAACTGAAAGGACACCACTTGAAGCATTGATACCAAATGCACCACTCATATTACCTGATAATATAGAATAGGTGAGTGTTTGGCCTGCATCCGGGTCGGAAGCCACGACAGTACCAAAATTAGTACCGTTGACCGTATTCTCATTTATCGAAAAAGCCTGGGCGTTGATTTGCGGCAACTCATTTACGTTAAGTAATGAGATCGTAATAATTGCTTGGCTGCTGAGGGCTCCGATTCCGTTATCCATCACATTCACAACAAGTGCAAATGATGGGGTGCTTTCAAAATTCAATGCAGTTGAATTAGTAACTGAGAGTAAACCTGTGGAAGCATTGATTTCAAAAGCACTGCCGGTATTTCCCGAGATTATTGAATAGGAAAGGAGTTGTCCAGGATCCGGGTCAGATGCAATAACTGTTCCGACACTTGTTCCATTTGGTGAATTTTCATTTATTGAAAACAATTGATTACTGATTACTGGTGGCTGATTAGTACCAATAATCAGAGTACTTGTAATGATAGCATCATCATATAGACTTCCAGCCCCATTATCTGTTGCCCTGACATCCAGGTTGAAAACCGGGTTGGTAGTCAGGTTCAGAGCAGAGGAATTAGCAACTGTTACTATACCAGAAACAGGATTGACAGCAAATGCGTTGCCAGTATTACCTGCCATGACCGAAAAAGCCAATTGCTGACCTGCATCCGGATCATATGCCCCGACTGTCCCAACAACGGTTCCATTAGGAGCAAACTGCGTCACTGTATAGGACTGATTCGTTAATACCGGGGGTTCATTTACATCGAGTAAGTTTATAGTTATTTTAGCCTGGCTGTTGAGCGTTCCTGTTCCGTTATCCTGTACTTTAATAATAAGGGCAAAAAATGGGGTGACTTCGAAATCCAATGCTGTTGAATCGGCAACTGAAAGTACACCACTTGAAGCATTGATAGTAAAAGTGCCACTGGTATTTCCTGAAAGGATTGAATAGGTAAGTGTTTGACCAGCGTCTGGGTCGGAAGCCACAATGCTTCCAACGGTAGTTCCGTTTGCAGAGTTTTCATTGATTGAAAAAGCCTGGTTGGCAATTACAGGTGGTTCATTCACATTCAGCAGGTTCACTGTGACTGTTGCCTGGTTGCTTAATGTTGGAGTGCCATTGTCCTGCACTTTCACAACAAGGGCAAAGGAAGGTGTGTATATTCATGTCTGTGGCGGAATCTGTGAATCTATTTTTCAAGCGATGAAAAAGGCAACCTCATGGGTCGCCCGCAGGCTGCGGG
>JANXXZ010000095.1 GCA_025350385.1 Bacteroidales bacterium | reverse complement strand
AAGAACATCGATGATTGTGTTACCTACATCCTGAATACCGTGAGGGCAAGCGGCTGCAATGGCTTTGAAGATGCTGAAATATTTGGCATGGCTATTCACTATTATGATGAAGATAAGATTGATATCGGAAAAAAAAATTTTACAGGCAACATGGTAATTAATCATCTGATCGTGCTCAGCGATGAAGAGAAGAACCAGGCCCGGGACCGTGCAAAGAGTAAATACGAAAGCGAGCAGCTGCAGTCGATTAAGAAAGAAGAAGAGAAGAAGGCAGAGAAGGACCGCAAACGCCAGGAGAAAGCTGAGCAAAAGGAAGAAGCAAAACAAGCTGAGAGAGAAAAGAGAACAGGCATGGCACAACAAACTCTTTTTTAATATGAAGCCAAAAACAAAGTTGCAATTACAGGTTGCTTCTATATGTAAGAAGCTTATTAAGATAACCCGCGAACATAAAGCCTGGGTTAGCGATACGCTGTTGAAACATTATGTTTATCGTACAAAACATAAGCATTTCTGCCTTAAGTGCGGTAAGTCGTGGGCTGTGAGCAAAGAACCGGCACTTGCATATTTACTTGATGACCTTTGTCCTCATTGCGGAGCTGCTTTGAAATCTTTGCCCGGGAAAAAGAGGACCCTGAAGGACCGGGAATATTTTCAGATAGCAACCACTGTTGAAAATATGCAGGTATTAAGGTGTTTTGCTGTTGAAAGAAAATGCAAGGTTGGCCAGAAAATGGAATATTTCATTGAAGAAGTTATTCAGCATTGGATCAATAGTAAGGGCCGTTATGTCATCAGATCAACGAAGTATAATCCGCTGGGATATTATAACGACCGGATGTGGATATTTGGATCACCTTTGGAGATAAGGGGTGCAAAAGACGGGTATTACTTTCAAGCTAAAATGTATCCGCGTCCCAGATACATGAAGGAAATAAGAAGAAATGGGTTTAAGGGCGGCTTTCATGATATCCATCCTGCATGGTTGTTCCAGATCATTCTTCGCAACCCTATGGCTGAAACTCTTCTGAAGGCCGGGCAATATTCTCTTCTTAGAAAATTCAGCAGTATTGCCGAGCTGTTATACGGTATATGGCCATCGATCAGGATCTGTTTGCGAAATAATTATATCGTAAAAGATGCCGAAACATGGATCGATCATTTGCGGATGCTCACAGATATGGGTATGGATGTCCTTAATGCCGCGTACGTTTGTCCCGAAAATCTTAAAGCAGAACATCAACGGCTGATAAACAGGCATAATCGTTGGGAGAAAAAGAAAGAAGTGGAACAAAGAAAACGGGATATTAAAAAGTACAATGAGATCTTTAGGAAAAAGAAGGCCAGATATTTTGGTCTGAATTTCACTAATGGAAAAATAAGCGTTGCTGTTATTGAAGACGTTGAAGATTATTATGAGGAAGGTAATCAACTTAAGCATTGCGTTTTTGCCAACAAGTATTTTGAAAAACCGGATACAATTTGTCTATCTGCCCGCAAGTTAATTGAAGTGCTTGCTACTATTGAATTATCTCTAAAGAACTGGAAGGTACTTCAGTGTCGTGGAAAGAATAACGCCACACCATCAAACCACGAAGATATTATTGCCCTTGTAGAAAATAATATCGATTCTTTTAAAAAGAGAGTTAGGCTGCACAAAGAAAAGAAAGAATTAATACCTACAGAGCTATGAATAAAACTACAATCGAATTTGCAGATTACACATGGAATCCGATAACGGGTTGCCAGCATGGTTGTCCTTATTGCTGGGCCGAGAAATTTAATAACAGGTACTTCAAGCAGAACTTTAAAATTCCCCAGATCCATGAAGAAAGATTGTTGGAAAAAGTACCGGGCCTTCCAAAAAATAGAATAAGCAATCCTATTGCAGAATCCATATCTCCTGATAAACCGGTAATCTTTACTGTAGATATGGGCGATATTTTCAGTCCTGGTGTTGGTGCAGCATGGAGGAGTGAAGTATTCAAATATGTTTATAAAAATGATAAGGCTGTATTTTTGTTCCTGACAAAGAACCCTGTTGAATACCTGAGAAACAGATTAGCTATCCCGAAAGGAAATACTATCATAGGCACCTCGCTCGATTACGCTCATAATTTGAAAAGAGTTGATTATGTAAAGCGAATGACTGATTTTGGTTACCGCACTTTTGTAAACATCGAACCTCTTATGAGCATGATGGATGCTGTTGATTTTTCAGGAATTGACTTTGTTGTTGTAGGGGCTCTTACTGGCAGGAAGTATAGACCTGATGCCCGATGGCACAGGAGTATTAAGCATGATAAGATCTATTTCAAACGAAATTACCAGGTGTATTTTTCGGAACTAAAGAATATGAACAATGAATGAGCCGGGGAAGATCTTTATTAAGTGCAATCTCGCGATCGTGCTGGCTGATATTTCCGATTCGCTATGCCGCTATATTATGCTTTTTATCAATTGATTGTAAGTATCTCTTCTGAGTTTTGCTATTTAGAATGATTATTTGTTACGTTTATTTTGACGAAAGATTTGGATATAATATAAGTATATGCTTATCTTTACATCACAAATCAGAGACAAACCAACTGATTGAAAAAACTAAACAAAATGAAACGTATTTATGAAATTTCAGGTA
>JANXXZ010000066.1 GCA_025350385.1 Bacteroidales bacterium | reverse complement strand
CCGACTTTTGTGAAGGCAGCAACGCATTTATCGAGGTGAGCACGTTCGTGTGCAGCTGAAATCTGCACCCTGATGCGTGCCTGTCCTTTGGCAACAACCGGGTAGTAGAAGCCAATTACATAGATTCCTTCGTCCAGCAGTTTGGCTGCCATGTCCTGGCTGAGTTTTGCATCGTAAAGCATAACGGCACAGATAGCACTTTGAGTTGGCTTGATGTCGAAACCGGCTTCAGCCATTTTCCGGGCGAAGTATGCGGTGTTTTCGTGGAGTTTATCCTGTAATTCGTTGGTTTCGCCCATCATATCAAACATTTTGATACCGGCAGCGGCAACCATCGGAGGAATTGAATTTGAGAAAAGATAAGGACGTGAACGTTGGCGAAGCAGGCCGATGATTTCTTTTTTACCGGTAGTGAATCCGCCTATAGCGCCTCCAAAAGCTTTACCAAGTGTCCCGGTGATGATTTCAATTTTTCCCCTGAGGTTATGCAGTTCAGTTACTCCGCGGCCTGTAGCACCAACAACACCGGCTGAGTGACATTCGTCAACCATGATCATGGCATCGTATTTCTGTGCCAGTTCATATATCTTATCCATCTTGGCCACATTGCCGTCCATGGAAAAAACGCCGTCGGTAACAATGAGGCGGAAACGCTGGGCCTGGGCTTGTTTCAGCTGTTCTTCAAGGTCGGCCATGTCAGAATTGGTATACCTGTATCGCTGGGCTTTACAGAGGCGCACCCCGTCAATAATAGAAGCGTGGTTAAGGGAATCGGAAATGATCGCATCTTCTTCCCCTAATAAAGGTTCAAATACACCTCCATTGGCATCGAAACAGGCTGCATAAAGGATGGTGTCCTCGGTACCGAAAAATTCAGCAATCTTAGCTTCCAGTTGTTTGTGCAAATCCATGGTTCCGCATATGAAACGAACCGATGACAGTCCGTAACCATGAGTGTCAAGAGCCTCCTTGGCTGCGGCAATGAGTTTTGGGTTATTTGAAAGTCCAAGATAGTTGTTGGCACAGAAATTCAGAACTTCTGCCCCGTTGTTTACTTTAATTTCAGCTCCCTGAGGGGATGTAATGACTCTTTCATTTTTAAATAAACCGGCTTCCTTAATGTCAGTGAGTTCTTTCTGAAGGTGTGCTTGCATGCGATTGTACATAATGCTTTGTTTTTTATGGTTTAACACAATTGTTTGCTGATTAACAATGCGCAAAGGTAAATATTTGTTGATTAGCGAAATGGTAAAATTGATAATTTCATCAGGATTCGCATCAAAATATTGAACTCATTTTTTATACGGCAAATTCTTCGTTTATAGGAATGTAAGTTGTTGAATAAGAACACTATAAAACTTTTTCAAAACGTTTGGACAAAAAGCTTGTATGAAACCAAATTTCACTATTTTTGCCGCAGTATTGTGAATCAGATAACAATAAACCAAATAAAATTTACAGCATGAAAAATATTCTTGTCATCGGATCAGTAGGACAGATTGGTTCGGAACTTACCATGGAACTCCGCAAGCGCTATGGAAACTCAAATGTAGTGGCAGGTTACCGTTCCACAAAACCTACTGGTGATCTCCTGGAGTCGGGTCCCGCCGAAGTTGTAGACGCCACCAATATTCAGCAGATAGCCGATGTTGTTAAAAGATATAAGATTGACACGATATATAACCTGGCCGCTATCCTGTCAGCTGTCGGCGAAAGCAAACCCCTCGTAGCATGGAATATTGGCATCGGCGGTTTAATGAATTGCCTTGAAGTAGCCCGGGAATTCAATTGTGCACTTTCAACTCCCAGCTCAATCGGGGCTTTCGGAGCAAGCACACCGCTTGATAATACACCCCAGGATACCATCATGCGCCCTGGGACTATGTACGGAGTCTCGAAGGTGTCAGGGGAACTTTTGAGCGATTATTATCACAAACGTTTTGGTGTGGACACCCGTTCGGTGCGTTACCCGGGAATAATTTCCAATGTAACGCTGCCTGGTGGCGGCACAACTGATTATGCTGTTGAGATCTATTATGAAGCCGTCAAGAATAAAAAATATACCTGCCCGCTTGGTGCCGGAACCTTCCTCGACATGATGTACATGCCCGATGCCATTGAGGCCGGTATTGACCTTATGGAAGCTGATCCTGCAAAACTGATTCACCGCAATTCCTTCAATGTCACTGCCATGAGTTTTGACCCGGAGATCATTGCCGCCGAAATCAGGAAACATATTCCTGATTTCGTAATGGATTATGATGTTGAACCCATGAAACAGGGAATTGCCAATTCATGGCCTAACAATATGGACGATAGCTGTGCCCGCAGGGAATGGGGCTGGAATCCGAAATGGAATCTTGAAAAAATGACTTCCGATATGCTTCGTGCTATCCGTGAAAAGCAGGGAAAAGGGTTATTGTAGATGACAAAATGAAGAGAGATTCATCCGGATACCTTATGGAGTTATTACCCCGATGAAATTACCCGCATTGTTATCAACAATTCCCATATCAAGGGTTCCAACGCCTCCATCACCGTCAACATCCTCAGGAATATAACCGCCGCCAAACGCTGCAGCTTGATTATCAACGAGCCCCATGTCCAGGGTTCCGATACCTCCATCCTGGTCAACATCACCGCCATAGATACAATATTTCGTACCCAGGTGCTTCAGGTTATCACCGAATGCTTTATTGGCTGCATTTGTAAAATCATAGTTAATTACACCCCCGCTGAAAGAAACAGGGTTTGCAGTCCAGGTTTCGAGGCTGTTTCGGTGTTTTACAACCAGGTAGTAGGACCCTGACAAAGATGACGGGACATTAAGTGTGCAATTTCCGTTTGTCAGCAGGTCAATATTGCTGAACGACTGAACAAGGGTATACGGGGTTAAGCCTTGCCTGATTTCAATGATGACTCTGTCGGCTATTGCTCCGCCATACTGATCTCCTGTTTGATTCTGTGCCTTATTCATCTGGTTTGTACCCGAATTAAAGAGGCCTTCGAGCATTATACTAAGATTCAGTGTTTTAGCTCCTGTTATGGATATAACTAAAGAGTTGGAAGCACCATTTCCACAGGTATTTGAGGGGGTAACCTGAATTGATCCTCCGTTGGCACCGGCTGTCACAGTAATACTATTGGTTCCCTGGCCATTCGTGATCGACCAGCCTGCCGGTACCGTCCATATATAGGATATAGCATTGGCAACTGAAGTTATTGAATATCCTATCCCGGTCTGACCGGGTGTTACCGAAGCCGGTCCTGCAATGCTCCCTGCGGCTGAAGGCAATGGGGTAATCACCGTTGTAATTGCATTGGAAGTAGCTGGAGAGCCGGTTGCGCAAGGTCCCGTTGGAGTGAGGACACAGGTAATAATGTCGCCATTGATAAGAGTACTACTTGTATAGGTAGCATTTGTTTCACCAACAATTACCGCCCCGTTCTTCTTCCATTGATAGGTGGGAGTAACACCATTGACAGGAGTTGCAGTAAAAGTGACACTTGTGCCTGAACATATTGCTCCCGGTGGATTTGCGACGATACTTACACTGGCGGATGCCGGGTTTACACCTGTAATACTTCCGTTAATGTCGACCAACGGGTTTGGGACACCCTGGTTCAATGTAACATTGGTCAGTTGTAAACTCGCAGTTGATCCTGCTATGAAGCCGGGATTCAGACCGAATTTCAAAAGTAAAATGGTTCCTGCAGAATTGAAGGGAGTAGTACCTGAACCGGCAAATGTGACTGAACCTGCAGCCGGATTGCTCACAAAAGTCCAACCCTGGGTTAACGTCCCGGTTGTTTCGGTTTGTTGAAAACTGAGTAATGTGGAATTGTAATTAATTTTGGCCTGGACGGAAAATACATTTTCTCCGGCAGGCAATGCACTGATCAGGACAGGATAATAAAACACACCGACTGAGGGGCAAGTGGAAACCTCCGGCATTGTAATTTGTGTATCATAAATAACCCAATTCCCTGTTGAGGCAGTTGCACCGTGAGCATCAACTACAGAAACAACAAGATTCCCGCCTTGTGTGGTACTCAAAAGACCACTTTGTGTAATACCGGAAATTGACGGATCACTCATACTCCAGATTACCGGTGGTGTAGCTCCCCCATTCACAGTAAACTGCTGAGTTTGCCCGGCGACCAAGAAACCGGAATAAGGAGATATTGATAACACAGGCAAATTTATTGTCGTGAAGTACCCATTGGTAAAAGTTGGAACAAATGTTTCATTCAACAGAGCATCTATAAAATTGATGGCCGTAGCTCCCGAGTTTTGGGTTGATACATGAAAACGGACATAAACCAGGGTTCCACTGCCTGATAAAGGGGTTGTCCCTGCAAAAGCTACCGAAACCACACCTGGTAATCCGGTGTTTATTGAAGGTGCAGCATAAGAAGCAAGCAATGTTCCGGCCTGGATGAGTCCGACAGGAGATAAGATATTTGAATTGAAGTTTATTGAAAAATTTCCTGCTAAAATATTCAGGCCTGAAAGATCAGTTGTATTTATGGGCACATCTACATTTAATCCCTGCCATTGCGTAAGGGTAGTTGGAATGCTGAGGCGCATGGCTCGGATGTCAATTGAACTGTTTGTGGTATCCCTCAACCCGTTGTTATCCACCACCACAGCTTTAGTAAAACCATAGTTTGTTGCTGTAAGCAGCCCGCTCGTATTGATTGTCGCATTGGCTGGATTCGTGACGAACCATTGAAAGGGAGCGGTTCCTCCCGACTGGGAAAACTGTAGTTGTTCTCCTTTTGTGATAATCCCTGTATTAGGAGAAATGGTGATTGAAGGAGGGGCGGATATTGAAATATATCCGTTATGAAAGCTCATTGCGGGGGTTCCTTCATTGAAATAGTTGAACTGTGCAGTAGTAAAACTGACATAAAGGGCTCCCGGTTGCAACGCTTTAAACCGGATATAAATGAATTTTCCGATACCGGTAAGTGGCGCTGTTCCGGCGCCTGCTAGAGTGATTACTCCTGGAACCGAGGTATTAACCGCCGGGCTGCCGAAAGGGGCACTGATAGTTCCTGCTGTTATAACTGAGATTACCTGAAAATATGCCTGGTTAAATGTGAATTGCAAGGTATATGAAAGCACATTATTACCCGTAAGGCTATTGTCAGCATAAACCGGGATATCAATGTTATTCCCCGAAACTACCGTGGTATCAGGAACCCGCATTGCGATAACCTGCGCCTGCAGGCTTACTCCCATCATGAGGAATGAGAGTAAGAAGATCAGAATTACATGTTTTCTCATTGTTTATCTATTTAACAACTTGAAACATTTGTGTTTGTGAAACACCTTCAACCGTCATTCTGATCACATAGGTGCCGGAATTGAGCTGACTACCCTGTTGTGAAACAGAAACAGTATATTTACCTATATTCATGGTCCGATTCACTAATGTGGTAACCTTTTGCCCATATATATTGAATACTTCAATGATTACCGGTACATTATCATTGTTCAACTGATAATCTAGCTTTGAATTCCCTGATGAAGGGTTCGGATAGACCTGTGACATAGAGCCACTGAATTTTACCAGGTCAGGAATTCCTGTCAACGATTCGGTAATCATTATACTTCCCGATACTGCGTTGGCTGTAAGATCACTTTCGTTCGCTATGAAATTAATTACCGACACCGGTGTTGTGACAGAATTACCTGAAGGTAAAATTGCATGGAATGTAATCAGAACGAGTGTTGTATCCGAACTGAGGGGTTCAGTACCGGCCAAAGCAAATGTCAATATTCCTTTTATACTATCATTGAGAAAGGCCATATTCATAGCAGGGATAAGATTTGTTACCTGGCTCATCTGTAAGTAAGCCGGATCATAATTCAGTTTAATGTCGGATGAAAGCATCTCTGTTCCATTGATTACCTTCACCGGAATTGTAATATCCTCACCACTTACAACATTCCCGCTTCCTACAATTAAGGTCGGGTCTGTCAGCGGAATTGCAGCTGGAGCTAAAAGCTCCGCCGGGAAATACTGGATGATACCCACAACGTACTGCAATATGAGTGATGCATCATAGGAAGTAATGCCTGCATTGGCGCTGACATCTGCAACGGTTAATTGTGTGCTGTTGAGCGTAATACTGCCTACTACTTTCTGCAATACAAGTGAAGCGTCATATGCCTGGATGACACCGTTAAGGCTTACATCTCCCATGGCGGGATTTATAGCACCCGTTGTTTTAAAAGGCAAATAGTTAACGGAAGTAGTTATCAGCTCCTGAGCGCTGGTGCCATTCCCCTGGGTATTTGTCTGAATAGGTCCCAGCGAGCTACCCCACCAACAGTTTGTCGCATCTATCACGAATGATTTATTTACATTGTTAACGGACCAATAATAGTTATTGTCGAAATCGCAGTAGTGAAATACCGGGTTTGATGCAGCAGTAGCATACACACCATAGTTATTATTCGAAATGGTACTGTACGTTACCAGGGGGCTGGCGCTTGTTGTATTAATCCCGTAATTGCTATACTTCACAAAACAATGCCTCAACCGGCATAAGGGATCCAACGCCTGATCATTAAAGGCGATTCCTGACCAACTACCGGAGGCTGGGATAGTCAGGGTAGAATCGGAATTTGAATCGCCGCCGAAAAAGTCATCCCTGTAGTCAGTAAACACAATATTACTGTCGGCAGCAAAACCTCCTTCGGCAATCAACCCTTTATTTACAGTAATCCCGCCACCATTGAATTTGCAAACAACCCCTGGGTTTAATGTTAAGGTTGCGCCTGTGCCAACGGTATAATTTCCGAACAGGTAGGCAATATTACTTACACCGCCAAAAGAACGTTTCAGAAGGGTCACATCCTGGGTCAACGTCTCATCCCGAACCTTGAGGACTTTGAATGTAGTACCTGAAATGGTGTTATTAGTGATGGAAGCCGGGAAAGATACAAGGGACAGCTGAATGGGATAATAAAGAAGGTTTTGAAAAGTACAATTGTCGATTTTAGGTAAGGAAACTCCGTTAAGATCCACACCATAGTGATCCTTTTCAAATTTTACATGATCAATTGTCGGTGAAGCGCTAGTCAGAGCAATTCCAACGTTGGCGTACCTTAGGGTAGTGTACTGAACGGTACTTGAATCGTTGGAAACATCATTAAAAATAAGCCAGTATCCACCCCAATAATTGGTTGGAGGAGCTGTTGCTGAACCATCCTGGTTCATATCGGGAGGATTGCCAACCTGGTCGTCCCGGTAATCAGTAAAATACACATTGCTCACAGAGGTGCCATTGATATTTAAACGACCGTTCACTACAAACCCGAGAGCTCCGCTTGATTTAAACACTATACCGGCAGGAATGGTAATAGTTGTTCCTGAATTGATGGTGCAGGTTCCTTCCATGTAATAAGTGATGTTGCTGTATCCACCGAAACTCCTGATTGGCACTGTTGCAGTTTGTGAATACGTTTCAGATCGCACGGTCAATGCCATTCGGCCCACATTTAGGGAATTACAGTTTGAAAAAGTCGGGGTCGAGAACATGCTTAATTTAATTGGGGAATTAACGATGTTATTAAACTGGCAGTTCGTGATGTTAGGATAAGATGAACCAAATATATCAATGCCGCAATCAGAGATCTGCTGAATGACGCTATTATCCACTAGTGCATGAGCATTGCTAAAAAAGAGTCCCTGGTATGGGTACGAAACTTCACAATAAGTAATGGTGTCATTTGCATGATTTACAAAATTGATCCCACCGGTATAGTAACCCCAATCCCCACGGTTAGGTACAGTTGCATTCCCATCATTGTTCGAATCACCCCCCTTGGAGTCATCAGCATATGAGGTGAAATATATTTTATTACCGACTGTGCCCTTAGCAATAAGGTGTCCATTTACAGTGATATTCCCATACCAGACGTTGAATTTAATAACAACACCAGGTTGAATAGTCAGCTTTGCATTGGAGGATATGGTCAGGGTAGTGATTATATAGGCTATGTTGGTAATGCCTGCCACATTACGTGTTGATAGAGTTGCATCGGATGAAAGAGTCCCCTCAATGATCTTTATTGCCTTGCTGTGATTCGCCGAAAAGGTGATATTTGTAAAAGTGGGATTCGACAAAAGAGACATTGCAATCGGGTCCTGACCGCAATTTTGAATTGTGACAGTGTTTACAGTTGGTGTAGAGTTGCCGTTGCAATACACACCGTAATTGGAACAGTTGGTGATAGTAGAGTTGTTTATCTGGCCTCCTGCATTTTCGAATGTAACTCCGCCTTCACTGGTATTGCCTCCGTATTTGATTGTTGTATACAGGATATTGCAATAAGCATCATTGCTGGTAGCCCTGAATTTTATGGTGCCCCAGTTCCCGGCAGCAGGAGCTGTAGCATTCCCGTCACCATTAGTATCTAGGGGATTTCCCTCATTGTCATCCTGAAGACTGGTGAACACTACTTTTGTTAAGGCAACACCATCAGTTTTAAACCCGCCATCCACGTACAAGCTACATCCATTCACTTTAATTACTACACCTGCCTGCACATTCACGCTGGTCCCGCTATTGATGTACATATCAGCCAGCAAAACATAGGTGATATTATTGTATCCAGCAACATTCCTTATTTTTATAGTACCGTTTTGGCATACATTCCCGCCCAGCAACCCGATTGCCTGCCATTTCACATTGGTAAAGGTATTCCCTGTAAAAACAGGATCTGAAGAACCGGAAATACAGAATGGAGTATAAGTGATGTTTATCATGCTGTTATTTGAAATAGCCGGATTTGAAACCCTGTAACAGGATATCCCATAGCTCAGGTCCTTTAACTCGCAGTTGGAGATGGTCGGACTGGCATCGATCATTCCAATACCGGCGCCATTAAGATATTCGTATGTACTGCAGGTCGAAAATCCATAATTCCAGATTGAAGCATACTTGATACGGCAATAATTCAGGATACCGGTACTTCCGGGGTCGAAAATAATCCCACCCCAGTCGCCAATGGAGGGTGACGTGATGGTTCCATCCTTATTGGTATCACCGGGGTTACCGTAATTGTCATCTTTGGATGAGGTGAAGGTAATCAGGCTATCGGCAGTGGCATTTGCTGAAAAGGTTCCATCTACGATGATCCTGTGAGCATAGGAATAGGATTTTATCACAATCCCCTTGTTTATTGTCAGGGATTTGCCTACAGGAACAATTATCTGATCCAGCAGGAGGTAGGTGATATTCTGAACTGTGGTAACATTTCGTTTAATAATGGTGGCATTGGCTGTTAACGTCCCTCCAATCAGACCGATTGCATCATAAGCGTTA
Source organism: Bacteroidales bacterium (assembly GCA_025350385.1). Taxonomy (GTDB): domain Bacteria; phylum Bacteroidota; class Bacteroidia; order Bacteroidales; family UBA4417; genus UBA4417. The sequence continues at coordinate 7,835 of JANXXZ010000066.1, read as the reverse complement.
TCGGAAAATGAAAGGATATTATTAGGCATAAAGGGATTGGCTTCGAACGACATGGCGATAGGTGTAAACTGGCTGGACCCGATGGTATTGTTTGAAAGAACCGGATTTGAGGCAAATTGCATGTAAACCCCATAATAGTTATTGGAAAGTTCACAAAGATCAATAGTCGGGCTGGCATTAAACATAGAGATGCCGCCAATATTACTGGCGCCAGCGTATCGCAGTTTGCACCGGCGCATCAGGCAATTTGCATCAACACTCGGATCGTTAAACCTGATCCCGTACCAATTACTTTGTGCCGGTGCTGTGGTGATACCATCATTATTAGTATCGCCTCCCCAGTTATCATCCCGGATCGAAGTAAAGAATATATTTTCTCCTACATTGGCATTGGCAATAAGTGTCCCATTCACATCAAGCGAATAACCCATCTGGAATTTCAGTATATTGGTGGAACCAATTACGAACCGGCCTCCTGAATTTATGGTCATGCCATAAGGGAAATAATAGGGAATATTCACTACCGGTAATGTGAGCGTGTCGCCAATGCTAGAGAAAGACATATTTACCGCAGTGTTTGTATTACCTGCAAATGTATTGGTCCCATGCACCGTCAGATCTGCAGAAGCCGCATAATAGATCGGCCAGCTGCAGTTGGAAATGGAAACATTGGTAATATCATCTATCGAATTGTTCTGCATATTAATCCCATACAATGCATGTTGCATATTTACCCCTGAGACAAATGCATGCGAATAGGAATTCGACAAAATGCAGCTGCCGTTGGCTATTGCCCAGGCAGCATTTGTATTTATGGATCCACCGGTCATGTTCAATGTACCCTGGGCGTCAACCTGTACCCCATAGTATTGAAAATTCTGCAAAACAGTATTTGTCAATGCAGCCCTGCCGTTTCGCACATAGATTTGTTGTGCGTATAAAACCTGGCAGTTGTTCAGGATCACTTGTCCTGAATCGGAAGCGGTAGCGCTTCCTGACTGGATATAGGACCATATCCCCGGAGTTGGCGCAACATTATTCGATGTGAATATCACCGTGTTGGCATTGAGTATGCCGTACGCAAACATATATTGACCATCATTAAATTTGATGGTCACCCCCGATTGAACGGTAAGAGTTACCCCATGATTAATGGTGACACTGGAAGTCACCACATACGGGCTGGCTGCAGCAGTCCAGGTAGTATTAACGGAAATGATGCCTGAAACATCAGTGGCCTTCACTGCTTGAAAATTAAGTATGAAAAGGACACACAGGAGGGTAAAGAGATTTTTCATTGCGTTATACTATTTAATCGTATGAATTACGTTGTGAATTCTTGAAGTATTAGTAGAACTAAGTTTACAAGTAGCATAGCGTGAGGACTCTGAAACGGGAATGAGCCCGGTGTTCTATAAATGAAGAACAGCAGTAATTAGGTACTAAAAGGTTTTAATAAGTATACATCAGTCCTAAAATTCCAAGAGCAAACAAGAAATAGTTCGATAATAACAAATATAATATGAAAAATGTTCCATGTTTCATATGTTCGGTTTCCCGGGAACTTATCGGAATTCATGGTTCAATAGTAATTTAGAAAGAGTTAGCCAATATTGACAGGTGTTACAGGCAAATAGAGGGCAGGATTCTAAATTACAGGTATGACGAAAAAATAAATATGTTGATAAACAGGAAAAAAGGAAGTCTTTGCATCAACAATTTTCGGGAAACTGCATCACATTTGTAAACACGGGGGATATCAAGATTGGATAGTAAGAAATATGTTTAAAAACATATTTTAGCATTTACTATTCCAGAAAGGATAATTAATTAACAGTAAGCGGATTGATTTATTCAAACTTTTTTTTCAAAAGGAATATGTTAGTGTTCCGCAGGGAATTGGTCTGGATTGCGATCGGATTTTTGAAGTACATTTGCGGGGCTAATCGCAAGATAAATGGAAATTGCTGCTTTGGTTTCAGGAGGGGTCGACAGTTCGGTAATGCTTCATTTACTAAAAGAGCAGGGCTATGAACCAACCATTTTCTACATCCGCATCGGGATGAAAGAGAAGGAAGGATTCATGGATTGCTCTTCGGAAGAGGACATCGAACTTACAACCTGGCTTGCAAACCATTTTGGGCTGAGAATGGAGATTGTTCCCCTTCACAAAGAGTATTGGGATAACGTGATGGCTTATACCCTGGATGCTGTCAGCAAAGGACTTACTCCCAACCCTGATGTAATGTGCAACCGGCTGATCAAGTTCGGGGAATTTGAAAACCATTGGGGTAAGGATTTTGACCGAATTTCTACCGGACATTACGCCAATACCTTAGAAAAAGATGGGAAAGTCTGGCTGGCAACCGCCAAAGATCCGGTCAAGGACCAGACTGATTTCCTGGCACAGATAACCTATGCACAGCTGAAAAAACTCATGTTTCCCGTTGGAAATCTGATGAAGCATGAAGTGCGGGCCATTGCCCACAAAGTCGGGATGCCAAGCGCACACCGCCGCGACAGCCAGGGAATCTGTTTCCTCGGGAAGGTTAATTATACTGACTTTCTCAGGAAATATATCGGAGAAAAAGAAGGAAAGATAGTGGAACTGGAAACCGGTAAAATTCTGGGAAAGCATAAAGGATTCTGGTTTCATACCATAGGGCAGCGAAAAGGCCTTGGCTTGGGACAGGGTCCCTGGTTTGTTGTAAAGAAAGATACCCTTGAGAACATCATTTATGTTTCCAATGGCTATGATCCCCTCTCACAGTATGGCACAGAGATCCGGCTGGCTGATTTTAACTTCATCACCGAAAACCCCTGGCCTGAAATGCAGGAACCAGTGCGTATCACTTTTAAAATACGCCACACGCCTGATTTTACCGGCGGTACCATTCGTAACGATTGCAGTCATTTTGTAATCACTTCCGATGTGCCGGTACCAGGGATTGCAGCAGGGCAATTTGGGGTGTTGTATGATGAAGATAAGAAAATCTGCCTGGGAAGCGGTGTAATTGACTGATTATGAATGACAAACTTATGAACATCAACTTTAAGAAAACGTTGTTAACACAGGATTATGAAGAAATCAGGAATCATTTTACTTTTTTTAAGCATGCTGCTGGGATTTTCATGTTCCACGCATAGCCCGGTATTCGAGAGGTATAACAAATTTGCGAATAACACCTGGAACCGGTTTGACCAGGTTGTTTTCAACGTTCCCTTTGAAAAAACGGAAGCGGATTATGACATATACCTGGTTATAAAGCCGGTAAAGGATTTTGACTATTTTGTTTTGCCTGTTTATATTATTATGAAAACTCCCTCAGGTGAAGAGCGCATGAAGGATGTGACCGTTCATTTGAAAGAGAACAATAAGTTTATCGGGGAAGTTGAGGGCCAACCGGTTGTTATTAAAACACTGCTTTGGAAGGCGCTCAGGATTTCTGATAAAGGCAACTGCAGGATCAGTATTGAAAATATGATCCCGAAAATTCAAACAGGCGGAATCGCTGAGATTGGGATTGTGGTAAAAAAGACGGAGTAATTATTTCGCAGAATATCCCGTTCTCTTTTGTTTCTCCTATATGGCACTCCTTTTTGTGTATTATTATAGTTGCACTAATAATATACACCGTTTTTATTTAAGGTATACAGTTGATCAAAGATTCTGATTCATGCCTTGTAACAGGGGCATGGAAATAATGAATAACTTAAAAGTAAGATTATTAATCAACGATCTGATTACTTGGCTTACAAACAATTTACCCTAGATACAGTCTTCACGTTTTCCAATAACCGCAACAGGTATTCCCGGAGGCCATTTACTGCAATCCACAGCCACCGATTGTTCATGGTTTTGTTTTGTGATTCCGGATACTTCGTTGCGCAGCACCGAATAAATAAAGGAGTTCAACCTAAATTTTTAAGATATTAGCGGGAGTAAAACAACTTTCGCCTGATAAATAAAGGGATAAAATATACGACAGGTCTTCATTTTATTTACGCTGACAAAAAAGTTGATAGGAGGAGTGTATGCGATATTTAATTAGTTGTTTATTCTGCAAAATTGAAATAGCATAAAGATCCGGAAACATAGATTTTCAGCTATTTCCCAATGTTTATCGACTTGGTTTCCTGAAATGTTTTACGGAACATTTGAGTTATTAAATAAGTATTATACATTTGCACCCGATATGAATTTTCAATCTAATCGATAAAATCTAACCGTTAACCCCATGAAAAAAAAATTTGCCATCATCGGTATCATGATGTTTTCAGCTTCAATTTTCTTAGCAGGATGTAAAAAAGATGAAAGCCCGGTACTTCCTACCATTACATTGAAACAAAGTGCCGGTTATATTTCGGCCAGCACAACAGCCGCATACGGTGACACCTTGAATTTTGGTATTACAGCCAAATACAACGGAACAGACAACCTGGTTAAATTCCAGATTTTTGCCGAAGGCACCAAATTGCTCGACTCAACCATCAATACTCAAACATTCACCTTCGATTTTTACTCGGTAAAAAGCATACTCGCCAAAGAGGTATGGAAATTTGTAACCATTGATATTGCAGGAAACAGCAAGACTGATTCCGTTACAATAACCGGTAATTTCGGAGACATTCTGACTTACAATTCCATTACATTCGGTGCCCAGAACAATACGACTGAAAAGAGCTTCCTTTCCTTCAGCAATTCTGCGGCAACGCTCTATTTTCAGGCCGAAGCGTTTAATAACCAGGCTAACATTGACATGTTCTGCTTTTATGAGAACACGGCTTCACATCAAAACATGATGACACTGGCGGCTCCGGGTTCAACTATTACAGGAATTTTTACCGGTACTACAGCGCCCGATTTTTATACAAGCAAAAATATTACCTTCTTCGTTAAAACCACGCTGACAACTGCTCAATATGACGCAGTAACCAATGATGCGGTTGTACTTGCTTCCTACGACCCGGCAAACCAGTTCAAAAAAGCCAAGGTCCTTACAATTGGCGATGTATACGCATTCAATCTTCAATCGGGTAAAAAAGGTCTGTTCAAAGTAACAGCCGTTGATGGCACCGAAACCGGCACCCTGCAGATTGCGGTTAAAATTCAGAAATAGAAATGGTTAACTCAGTGATATTGAAAAGTAAAAAACCACATTGCCTGTATAAAGGCATGTGGTTTTTTTATTTATTTCTTGTTTTGTCAGGTGTCACTCTTTGTTCCTGCAGCAAGGATAGTGGTACCGCAAAAACTTCACTTATTCTTAAGACCGGAACAGCTTACTCGCCAAGCGGAGCGTATATCGCAGTCGGCGGAGCTATCAGGATCGGTGTGCTGGCATCGGGCGCCGGAGTCCCCCTTACATACATAAGCATTGACAGGATTTCCGGTGATGACACACTTATACAACTCGACCGGGGAATATATATTGGCAGCGAAGGATTGGATGCCAATTATTTCTTCTCGAAAGACACCTCAGCGATCGAAACCTGGCGTATAATGGTAATGAATGCCGACAGGGATACAGCCGTGAGGACACTCATTTTTTTTAAAGGATCAGGTACGGCTTACAGACCTATCAATTATTTCGGGGATATTAAACTCAGCTTCCAGAACAACCATACCAACGGCCATTTCCTGGATGTAAATACCGGCCTCGTTTTCGATGAAGCATCCGTTGCAGGTCATGAAAGTGAAATTGATATCCTGGCCTATTATTATATCACTTCGGGGCTTTCCTCTCCTACATTCACCTGCCCGGGGTATACCGCAGCCGTGGCATATTACCCTCAAACCGCAGGCTGGCCCGCTAAAAACAACACTTTATATGATTATAAGACCAGCGATAACAACCTGATATCCACAAGCCAGTTTGATGCTGCCGGAAATGACAGTTTGCTGGTTACTGCTTATAAACCAGAAAAAGTAAGCGGCAATTGTAAATACGGTTATACCGGGAAAGTAATTCCTTTTAAAACCCAGGAAGGAAAGTATGGATTGATCAAAGTGATCCACGCTGATGAAAAAGAGGATGGTGTGATTGACATTGCGGTTAAGGTGCAGAAATAGGCGTGATGACTGGTTTTAGGAATATAGAGAATAGCGACCAGCCACTGGCGACAAGGGATGTGGCACCTGGAACCCGGCACCTGGAACCCGGCACATGGAACACAAAACCGTAAGTAAAACAAACCGAGAAATGCAAAATGCATATACTAAAGTGCAAAGGGCAAAATTATACTGTAGTTGAAACAGAAGAGCGCAACCCATGGAAATTGAGAGTTTAGAAAGATTCATAAGAACTGTAATCCTGATTTGTAATGATATACATAAATTGAAGCGTGCTTCTGCATGTGTAATCCTACTGATAGCTCTTCAAACCACACAGGTGTCCGGACAATCATGTATTTCAGGCAAAATTATTGATGCAGTCAGCGGACAACCGGTAGTCGGCGCAACTATTTTAGCCGGCGCTTCGGGCACTACTTCTGATCCAAATGGTATTTTCAGCCTGTGTAATTTATTATCCGATACAACGGAGATTAAAGTAAGTTTTATAGGCTATCAGGTATTTCACCACAAAACAAGGCTGAAACCTGGTGAGAATAAACTACAGGTATTCTCAATTCTACCCTCGGTAGTTAATATGGATGAACTGGTCGTCACGGCAACCCGCACCGATAATAAAATACTAAACACACCTGTAAGAGTTAACCTTATTTCACCCAGGATGTTGAATAGTGTTCCTATGGAAAATATTGACGATGCGCTGAAATATGTTCCAGGTGTCAATTACAGCCGGCCATTCGGAATATTCAGCACGAAAGGAATTGTCACCATGCGGGGAATGAGCGGCAAGGAACAGGGCCGGGTTCTTGTCTTACTCGATGGAGTTGCCTTGAACAAATCAGACGGGGGAACAGTGGATTGGAACATGATCGATATCAATTCTGTTCAGAAGATCGAAATTACCAAGGGAGCAGGTTCAGCTGTATATGGCGGAGATGCAATGGGCGGTACAATCAATATCATAACAAAAGCACCCGACGCCAACCGCTTCATGCAGGCATCCATGGAATATGGAACATACAACACTTTTGGAGGAAGGCTTAACACAGGCGGGAAGATAAAAGTTAAAAATCCGTTGAATTCGTGGTACTGGTTAGCAAATACTTACGCGAAGCAAAGCGCCGGGTATATTACGCAGTCAGAAACTGATGTCAAAGCCAATCCGTATATCACGAAATCGAACATGAAAGAACTCGGACTGAATTTCAAAACTGGTTATACCGTTGCGCGGAAACATACACTGGAAGCAATGGTAAACTATTATAACGACAGGCGCGGAACCGGGGAGGTAGTTTGCCAGCCTGAAGGCAATACAACCGATCATGACTCTTATGGTATCATCGTGAATTACAGGGGAAGCGTTGGAAAGGCTAAACTGAATTCATCGGTATATAATCTGTGTGAGAATTACAAAAAGGTAAATGAATACCTGAAAGATGATTATACCTGGTACAATGTGCTCTCGACCCGCCGGGATATCGGATGGTCTTCATCATTAACTGTTCCCTGGGGTAAAAAACAGTTGCTGACGGGGGGCTTTGATTTGAAAAACGGCAGCGTTGATGCTTATGATAAGTATTATACCTCAACCGACATTGTCTATAACAATGGCGCCATGAATACTTATGCCCTGTTTACCCAGGATGAAATAAGGCTGATGGGTGATAAGATCAGGCTGCTCGCGGGGATCAGGTTTGATATGGCTAAGTTTTACAACGGATCGTTCCGGATCGAAGCTCCTACCATGGAAACAGAATTCATG
>JANXXZ010000059.1 GCA_025350385.1 Bacteroidales bacterium | reverse complement strand
TTGTCCCGCGAGCTGCATGACGAGACGATCCAAGACCTGGTCGTGGTGCGCAACAGCCTTCGTGATCCTTACCAACCAGGCGAATCACTCGATCAACGAATCCGCCTGGCAGAAGGCAGAATCGATCGCAGCATCGACGGCATCCGGCGTCTCTGCCGGGCACTGAGACCATCCATCCCCAGGCTGAAACCGGCACCGAAAGTCCCGGCCATAGGGGAATTAAAAGTTAAAAGCTCAGTGTTTTTTGTGCTAACGGCAAATACTGATACAATGAATGCAGCGAGGGAGCCGGAAAATGATATCCATTTTGCCCTCACCAGACGCGGACTCATGAATGCCAGCACAGAAGTGATAATTGTAATAATAAGAATGATGAGTAGTATCATGTAAAAAGAATCAGATTATAAGGTTAAGGAACAGGATCAGTATAATTCCGGCGACCATCATAAACATGTAAAAGCCGGTGTTCCCGGTTTGGGTTAACCTGAGAACGTTCCCGGCATTTATCACCACGTTACCTATACCGTTTACAAGGGCATCAATAATCTTCAGTTCAATTACCTGGTGGAATTTGGCTGACAACCACAAAGCCGGTTTTACTAACAGGAAATTATAGAATTCATCTATGTAAAACTTCCTGATGAACAGGTTTTTAAGGAATGATTGTGGCAACAGATCACTTGCGGGCAGAACTCTTTTACGGGAATAGATCCACCAGGCAAGCAGGATAGTAGAAAGGGTAAGCATCAACGTTATTGCGATCAAACCCCACTGAGTTCCTAAACTGATGACTGAAGATTCCGGAGCAGATGAAAAACTGAATACCGGGGCCAGGAATTGCTGCAAACGGTTATTCCCCCCTAAAAGTGCAGGTAATCCCAGCAACCCGCCGAAAGCAGCAAGCAGGGCGAGGATCATTAAAGGAAGGGTCATAACTAAAGATGACTCATGAGCATGCTTCTCCTGATCTTTATTTCCCCTGAAAGTGCCAGTGAAAACCAGGAACAGCAGCCTGAACATGTAAAAAGCAGTTAGGAGAGCCCCGGCAAGCGCAAATACCCAAACCAAGGGATTGGATCTATAGACCTCTGAAAGGATTTCATCTTTTGAGAAAAATCCTGAAAGCGGTGGAATTCCTGCAATGGCAAAGGTTGCCACCAGGAAGGTAATAAAAGTGATCCGAAGTTTGCCTGACAATCCACCCATTTTGCGGATATCCTGTTCCCCGGCAAGAGCATGAATCACACTTCCGGCTGCGAGGAACAACAATGCCTTGAAAAAAGCATGGGTAGTCAGGTGAAAAATAGCCCCTGTAAAGGATCCTACTCCCAGTCCAAGGAACATATATCCCAGCTGGCTGATTGTAGAATAAGCAAGCACTTTTTTTATATCATTCTGGAATAATGCAATGGATGCAGCCAGCAGGGCAGTTGCAAGCCCTGTATAGGCTATAACCTGCATGGTGAGAGGTGAAAGGATAAACAATATGTTACATCTGGCTACCATATAAACTCCTGCGGTCACCATGGTTGCAGCATGAATGAGAGCTGAAACAGGCGTAGGACCTGCCATTGCGTCAGGCAGCCAGGTAAAAAGCGGAATCTGGGCACTTTTGCCGGTAGCTCCTATAAAAAGTAATAATGTGATTGCAACCATTACCGGTTCGCCGGAATGCAGATGGGATGCTTTTTCGAATACAACCGGGAACTCGAAGCTACCAAAGGTGGTATAGATCAGGAACATGCCCAGCAGGAAACCAAGGTCACCAATGCGGTTTATAATGAAAGCTTTCTTGGCGGCATTGTTATTTGCATGTTCGCGGAACCAGAACCCGATCAGGAGGTAAGAGCATAAACCAACCCCTTCCCAGCCAATGAACATGACTATGAAATTACTGGCCATCACCAGCACAAGCATCGAAAACATGAACAGGTTCATGTAGGAGAAAAAGCGGTTGATGCCTTCGTCATGCTGCATGTAGCCGATTGAATAAACATGGATCAGGAAACCAACACCTGTAACAACCAATAGCATCAGGCTTCCCAGTTGATCAACCCTGAAAGAAAGACCCAGGTTCAGATCACCGGCAGATATCCAGTCAAAGAGATGGACTGATAAAACCGGACCTCCGTTCAGCAGGCCGGTGAACACAATTACGGAAAACAGGAAAGAAAGAAGGACTGCCAGGCTCGCAATCACCCCGGAAAGTTGCCGGGGTATTGTCCGGAATCCCAGTCCTGTTATCAGGAAGCTGAGTAAAGGGAAAAGGGGTATGAGCCAGAATGCTTGCATCTATATTTTATGGAATGTTGAATTTTTATCAGAATTTTAATTTTATTGTAATTCAATTATTAGGCTACCACTTCAACCGGTTGAGGAGGTGAATGTCCACTGAATGGGTGTAACGATATACCATTACGAGTATAGCCAGGCCGATAGCAACTTCGGCTGCAGCGACCACCATGATAAAAAATACGAAAATCTGCCCTGCAGGGTCGTTCATGTATACCGAGAATGCAGCCAGCAAGAGGTTAATGGAGTTCAACATTAACTCGATTGACATGAAAATGGCCAGGGCATTCCGTTTTACAAGCACACCAACCACACCGATCACGAACATCAGCGTGCAGAAAAGGAGGTAATCGTTGATATTTATTGAGTCCATAAACCAGGTTAGCTTTTAAAGTTGTTATTGGTAATGGTTAGTCCTTTTTCCCAAGCAAAACGGCTCCTACCATTGCCGAAAGGAACAGGATGGAAGATGCTTCAAACGGAAGGAGATAATCGCGGTACAATACTTTGCCAAGGTTTTTCACCAGCCCGATCTGGGTGAGAGTCGGATCGGTGGTTTGCAGGATATCCGTCTGTTTCAGGGCGGCAACCAGGGTAATCATTAACAGTCCGCCCGCTACCACGGCTGCAATCCGCACCAGGGCCGATTTCCGGAATTCGCCTTCATTGTTCAGGTTTAGCAGCATTACTGTGAACAGGAACAGCACCATGATAGCACCGGCATATACGATAACATGAACCACCGCCAGGAACTGGGCATTAAGAAGCACGTAATGCCCTGCTATGCAGAACATTGTGAGTGTGAGGTATAATACCGTATGAACCGGCTTCTTTGAAATCACTACCATCAAAGCCGAGTATATTGCTAAAATGGAAAGGAAGTAAAACAGGTAAATCTTCATTAAATAAAAATTATTTTTTCAAAACTTTCTGCTGTAACGTTTATTCATTGTGTTTGAAATTCTTTTCTTTTTTAAACTCAAGTACTTCGGGAGTCTGCCGTTTTGAAATGTCAACCCGGTTATCCATCGATTCTACAAGAATATCTTTTCCATAGATGAACCTGTCGCGCTCATAGTCGGCTACTACGATTTCTTTGGTCAGAAAGATGGCTTCTTTCGGGCAGGCTTCTTCGCACAATCCACAGAATATGCAGCGAAGCATATTTATTTCATAGGTTTCGGCATATTTTTCTTCACGGTACAGCTTCTCTTCCCCTGGTTTACGTTCGGCGGCAACCATTGTAATGGCTTCGGCAGGACAGGCAACAGCGCATAATCCACAAGCTGTGCATCGCTCCCGGCCCTCATCGTCACGTTTCAACACGTGTTTACCCCTGTAAATATCGGAAAATTCCCTTTTGGTTTCAGGATAACGGATCGTAGCCTTGCGTTTTAACAGGTGGCCGAAGGTAATTGACATCCCTTTGAGGATGGCCGGTATGTAAAGCCGCTCAATCCAACTCAGTTTCTTGTCGGAAACTACCTTCGACCGGCCGGAATATGAA
>JANXXZ010000053.1 GCA_025350385.1 Bacteroidales bacterium | reverse complement strand
TAGTAATTCTCTGCAAGTATTTCAAAATAGGCCTGTGGATGCTCGCAGCCGGGGCAATTCTTGAGTGCCCGTTCGCTTTCATAAATAAGTCCGCACTTCCGGCATATCCATTTTACTTTCTTTTTCCGGGTAAATACTTCGCCATTTTGAATATTGGATGCAAGTTTTGCAAACCGTCCTGCATAGAATTTCTTGATTTGCCGGAATAGTTTCAACTTTGTTGCCACCTGCTTGAATCCTTCTTCCCAGGCTGTTTTCTCAAATTCTTCAAAAAGAACATCTGCCTGCTGAAGTTCTGCCTCAACTGAAACCAGGAGATTCTCAAGGGTCGTAGCAATAGGCCCGGCAGAAACGCTGGCAATTATTTCTACCGTACTTCCCTCAAGGAACCTGAAAAACGTTTTGCAATGTGATTTCTTTTGTTCGGCTGTTTCAAGATAAATTGCTGCCATCTGCTGAAAACCTTCTTTTCCGGCAGTCTTTGCAAACCAGCCGTATTTCTGGATCGCCTGGGTTTCCAAGGCAAAAGCAATCATCAGGTTCTTTTCGGTCTTTGAGCCGGTTAATTCATTCATCATTGATCTTTGTATAGTTTAGAAAGGAATCATAAACCGGTAAAGGATATCCCGGCATTAAAAAGTAAAGATAAAAAAAAGGAAAGCAAAAGCCTTCCTTCAATAATAACAACAGTACTTGCTGTTTCTTTTTCAGATACACTATTTGCCATTTAACCAGGTTAGAATCTTATCACACTTTGGGTTATCCTTGGGAGGAACCATTCCTATGAGATTGCCTTTTTCGTCAATCATGAATTTCTGGAAGTTCCACGTTACAGGTGCATCCATTACACCGTTTTCAGCTTTCAAGGTAAGCCATCTGTAAATAGCATCCATATCGTCGCCTTTTACGGATATCTTTTGCATCATCGGGAAGGTAACCCCGTAGGAATCAGTACAGAATTTCTGTATCTCAGCATTGGTGCCAGGTTCCTGGCTCAGGAAGTTATTGGCTGGAAAACCTATAATTGTAAAACCTTTGGAACTGTATGTTTCATAAAGCGACTGGAGATCCTTGTACTGAGGTGTATGCCCGCATTTTGATGCGGTGTTCACCACCAATACTTTTTTACCTTTCAGGCTTGAAAGGTTGAATGGTTTGCCGTCAATAGTTTTGGTGCTGAAGTCGTAAAATGTTTTTTTCTGCGCCGAAACGCTGATAGTCATAACCAGCGCAAGTATGCCGAGGATTATCTTCATGATGTTTAATGTTTAGGTTCAGATAATAAACATAAGTCAACTCTAAATGTTCATCGGAGCAGCAGATGAATTGACAGTTTACATAATCATTTATTCATCCATCAGCATGTTATAATACCTTTCAATCTTATTTTCCAATTCCGGAAGGGAAATATACTTGCTTTCACGTATTGATTCCTTCCCTTCAAAGAACACTAATAATGTTGGAGCGCTGAAAACCCCGAAGTGACCGGCTATTTCAGGATTTGCAGCCGCATTGATAAAATCTAGTTCCATCATTGGGAACTCTTTCGTCACCATGGATAGTACCTTTGGCCTTAATGCCAGGCAGGGAGCGCAGGCATCGTTATAAAAGTATATAAGCAATGCTGGTATTGTTTGTATTTTGTCCTGAAGGCTTTTAAATTCAATTATTTCCATATGCAGGTTAGTATTTTTCAAAGACCCCCAGTCCAAATAATGCAAAATCATATTTAACAGGATCAGAAGGATCTAAAGTACGAAGGTTGGAGGTAAGTTCCTCAACGGCTTTCCAATCATCCTGCTTACGCGTAAGAAGTCCCAGTTTGCGGCTAACACGTCCTGAGTGTAAATCAAGCGGACACATCAGTTTTGACGTAGGAATGGAATTCCAGAGTCCAAAATCCACTCCACGGGTATCTTTCCTCACCATCCATCGCAGGAACATATTAATCCTTTTGGCAGCCGAACCCTTCACCGGATCGGAAATGTGTTTGGCAGACCGGGGGAAATGCGGGGTGAGAAGTATAGTATTTCGGAAATGTGAGATTGCTCCCAGGACAGTCTCTTCTTCCTGGAATCCTTCATTAAATACACTTTCCATTGCTCCATGTTCCCGGTAAATGTTCCTTAAAGCATTTAGCATGAAGATACAATCCTCGCCGTTAAAGGTGCGGTGAACAAACCCAAGAAAGCGGTTAAACTCATTTTCACCCGAAAGGGTCACAAATTCAAAAGGTGCTGATTCCATAAGGTTAAGCAGCCGCATAGAATTATTAATAATTGTAACGCGCTGTCCCCAGGATAGGGTTGCGGCAAGGAATCCTGCAATTTCAATGTCTTCTTTCCGGCTAAACCGATGCGGAATGCTCACAGGATCATTCGTAATAAATGATGTCGTATTATATTCATTTGCTTTTTGATCCAGGTAAGATTTTAAATCCTGAGTTTGGTTCATTTGCCAATTGATCTTATTCAGAGTTAATTAGTATATATCTTAAAGATAACAGCAAAAAGCATGTTTATGCTTTCTAATGGTTTAATAGTCAATTATTTACAAGTTCATTTGCATTCTTTCTTTTGAATTCAGTGGGTGTAACACCTGTAAATTGTTTAAATGCACTATTAAAAGTTGATTTTGAAACAAATCCAACTGATTGGGCAATCCCTAGAATCGAATATTTTTCATTCCCTTCGGCAATCAATTGCCGTTTTGCCTCCTCAATCCGGTAAGAGTTAATGAAATTATAGAAATTCTTGTTATAGGTTTCATTAATAATCTGTGAAATATACTTCGAGTTGGAATCCAGTTTACTGGCAAATTCATCAATAGATAATTTATCGTTGATATAAATTTTTTCCTGTTCAACAAGATTTTGCAATCGTAAGATGAGTACTTTTTTTTGATCTTCTGTTAATGATGATCGGTAATATTTTTTACTGTTTTCAGTCTTAATTTCTGACATCTGAGTCAGATTGTTAATCATTTCGACAGAAATGTTTACATTAGCTTGTATTGGAAGGATATTAGAATTCCCGCCGGCCTGATTCTCATTAATCAGTATTTCTTTATAATTATTCTGTTCATTTCCATTCAGATCTATCTGCAGCAATCCTCTGTATCCTACATAAAGCATGGTAGCCAGCATCACCAGGTTATATAGGATCTGGGAAAAAAGATGCTGGCTGAAACCAACTAAATACAGAATCGCGTTTGAAACAAAAAAGAAAACGAAGCAGATAATCAGAACCAATATCCAATCAAGATTTATATTTTCAGTATATGAATATCTGTTTTCAATATAATTCTTATGCTTCTTATAGAGCCTGACAGCCTTGAAAGCATAATATAAAAGCTGAATGGTAAAGACTCCGTAAATCCCAATGATATATATAGCCATAAGATAACTGAACAGATTTTGCCGGCCCTGTATACTGTTTCCCAGCGAAACAAATTCTGTTTTCTCGGTTTGGGTTGAAATAAGGTATGGTAAGTTTAGGAGTGCTATGGCCAGGGCCGGTATAAAATGAATAGCATATATTTGTTTGAACCTGAAACCAGGTGTGGTAACCGATAATATATATAAATAAAACACAGGGATAAACATGAGGATCACCGGCAGGATAAAGAAATAAATCTGACTGAGTATGGCAAAAGCCCTGATACTATATAGGAGATTGAATGTAAAATAGAATGCCATGAAAAGCTGGAATACGCCCATGATCAGGCGCGAATAGCTCAATTGCCTCCTGCTGCTTGAAAACAGGAAAATGGTGAGTATAACTGACTGGTAAACAGGTAATGCAAACAGTATTTTAGCCAAGAGCCCCATCCGGAATTCCCTCTTTATTTTAAACTATCAGGTAATACAAAAGTAAATTTTTTATTCTCAGTAGAAAGTAAATGGTTGCAATACCTGCCTAAAAGAGGATATTGTTCTGATTCAGTCAAATCAACAGGTACGGATTCTTGAATCAGTACCTGTCCGGCGGCAATTGTTCATCAACAATCATTTATTTTGCCAGATTCTTTAATAGGCTGACAAATTCATTTTACTTTAAAAACCATAATTCCTGAAACACATGAACTTCATTTACCGTATCACACTGTGCATATTCTTATGTTCAGTGCTTTCGTCAAAAGGATTGTTCTCCCAGAACTATGTTGAAATTGGAACCGGAACTATTCAGAACTCAATGCCTATTTATTCATCTTGGAATTACACATGGAGTTCTCTCATATATAATCATAATGATCTTGGTACTGCAAAGACAATCACGAAAATCGGATTAAATTGTGTTAACGGCCCAAAAACGGTTACCAACCAGAAAATGTATGTTAAACTTTCGTCAATAAATGTGTTCGCGAATGCAAATTATGAGGATCCCTTAAATAACGGGTATACACTTGTTTTTCAGGGAGATTTGACTTTTCAGACTGGCTGGAATGAAATAACTTTAAACACCCCAATTGTATACGACGGAGTTCAGAACCTGCTGGTCCATTGGGAAAATCGCTGGGGTGCGAGTTATGGCCCTCAATTCACATCTACATCATCCGTTATTAATAACACAAAGAACTGCGGGAATGATTCAAATTTCCCCCCTCCGTCGCAAACCGGATATTTGAATCCCTATCCAAGTTCACTAACCAATATGCGGTTTTACTATGCCTCAACCGGACCGGCAACGCCCGTTAACCCGGTTCCGGCGGATAATGCAGCAGTTGTATCAGTTGATACTGACCTTAGCTGGACCTTGGGAGCCAATACTACCAGTTATGATTTGTATTTTGGTACCGACACACAGAATCTTGCCATGGTGGTGTCAAATGCTCC
>JANXXZ010000047.1 GCA_025350385.1 Bacteroidales bacterium | reverse complement strand
CGAGATGTTGCTTAAATGGATTGAGGAAACACCCAACTTTATCCTTATACTAAGCAAGGATTCACTTGACAGGTGCAACATCAAGACTGATTGGTTGAAACGAGAGATTATGCATGCCATTAAAACCGAACGAAATATCATCCTGGTTTTAACTGAGCATTTCTCCTTCCCTTCAGAAGAAGCATGGAAATACATGCCTGATGAAATGCAGGTGTTGCAGTCCCTAAACGGGGTTTGTTATAACCATTTATACCAGGATTCTGCCATAGAAAAGATCAATGCTTTTATGAAGACCAGATTGTCTCCTGTTCAGTTTAAGAAACAGGATTCTATCTCTAAAACCCGATGGCAAAGTGATACTCCAGGTCTCTTAAATACCCGCACAACAATTCAAATGCCTGGCGGCATCGAAAACACAACAACTTCCGGTAATACAACCTCTGCGGGTGAGCCAAATACACCTGGGGAAGACAAATCCTTGACAAAAGTGGATATGAATCAATCAGGAAGTAAAAGAGAAATGCAACAGCAAGTTCCTGGAAAAATTGTAGTTGTTTCTGAACCAGAAGTTCCGAAACCTTCCATTCCATTTGAACTTACATCAGAGCCGTATACTGTGATAACCGGAGTGCTGGTTAAGATGTTAGATGGGGAGAAAATAAATCTGCCCGAATTCGGTTCTCGAGTTGGAATTAAAGGAAAACTGGTCAGGGACTTTTTCCAGATTGAACGGGGTAGCGGTAAAATGAATATTTCCTGGAATAAGATCGATTCGGTTATGGTTTATAAATGGGATGATATCATGGTCCAATTCTGTGATGGAAAATCAATCGAACATGTAAAACCAGGATTTGGATGGCTGCCAGGCAGGGATAATATTGGTTTTGATCATAAGCTTTCATTCGATAAGATTGAGTCATTTAAACTATTACGCGATACTTCTGTCGATGAAATTGATTCCTTGATAAGAGATATACCCACTCTGGCAAAACAAACCACCTTAAATTCTTCCTACACTAGTGAATTTAATTTTGAACCTGATTTGTATGGTGTCCTTGTTACACATGATCTGTTTTTCATGAAGAAACCAGCCACCAATGGCCATACAATATTCCGATTTCCAGGTTCTCACACTTTCAATGCAAATGAAAACGGTGTCATTGCAGTGATTGATTCAAAGGGATTAATTAACCTGTCTTTATATGATCGTGGAACTGCTGATGCACTGGCTCATGCGTTAAATCGCCTGAACACATTGATGTACGAGAAATATGAGTCTTCGAAGCGACAATAATATGTGAGACCTGATTCAGCTATTCATGCTGCTGCATTCCGATAATCAAATTTAACATTGGAGGATAATAAAATGACTTTTTTACGAAACATATTTGGAAAGAAGGGAACTGAAAAAAAAACATCATTAATTAAAAAATGTCTTGTCTGCGGAGAGACCAATCAATTGGAAGTGAAATTCTGCTCATCCTGTGGAAGTGAATTTCCAGTTGTCTTTGATCACTTTGATGCATTTATCAGCTATCGTCGTGAAACGGGGAGTGATCTGGCAAGCCTTTTAAAGATTCAATTGGAGAATAACTTTCACAAACGAATATTCCTGGATGTGAAAGAACTCCAGGTTGGTAGGTTTGATGAAGCGTTACTTCGTCGAATTGAAGAGACTCCCAATTTCATCGTAATCATGAGTAAAGCCTCTCTGGATCGTTGCGAAAACAAATCTGACTGGCTAAAACGCGAGATCATGCACGCTATTCAAGCCGGTCGAAATATCATTCCCCTGCTTATTGAGGGTTTTACTTTTCCTTCTGATGAAAAATGGGCACTTCTTCCACCTGAAATGAAGGTATTAGCCTCACTGAACGGTATTTCCTATAGTCATATACACCAGGATGCAGCCATAAGGCAGATCGCATCGTACATGAAGACTATAGAACAGCTTTTGCAGAAAAGAAGCTCTTCCAAATCCGGAAAGCCGGGATTCCCTGAATCTGATAAAGGAATTGACAAGTGCACAAATGCAGCTGAGACTGCAAAACCAGGTATAGAACCCATAACTAGTCCGGAAACGACGGATTCCAAACCAGGACAATCTGATTTTCAGAAATCTTCCACTACAACTAAACCGGATCAAAAAAAGGCAGGCACTCCGGTATCTCAGGAACTTCTTGAGATACAAACCATAAAAAACACTCCTGTGAAGGCTATTACAATAGAACCGGAACTATCTGGTAAGGATATCGGGGCAACTTATAGGAATCAAAGTGTCGGGAAAGAAACTACTGTTAAAGACGAATTAACTTTTAATGAGTGCAAATGGTGTGATGAAAAGTTCGTAACACTGGAACTGATTGGCACTTCAGCAAAAAAGAATGCGTTGTTTAAAAAGGAACGTGCAAAACCGATGAACATATGCATTTCCGAATCTCTTGCTCTCTTACCTGTTAACGAAGGTATCCGTGCTTTTGATATCTCCAACCCAAGCACTCCTAAGTTCCTTTCTTTCTTCCCGGCACCTTATATGTCGTACAAATGGATTGAATTTATCAGGGATATGGGCTTGTTACGAGGTAATGACGGCTCCTTCCATTTGATCGATTACAAAGATCCGGCTAATACCAGGGAAATACCATTCGATAATCACTTCAGGAACGTTTTCAACAACTGTGGAAACGGGCTTCTTTTGTATCACAAAGATATCCTGATCGATTTGTGTCATGCGGAAACCTGCGGAGTTAAAGTCATTGATTTCTCGGATGAGCAAGATATCAACAAGAATGTCAGAACCTTTGGAGTAATTCATTTTCCTGCCGGATGTGGTACGCTGAAGGATGACTACTTGGTTCTAGGCAGCTACAAGGAACCCAAGATGCGAATCGTCTTGCTGAGCGAGACAGATGTCAAAGAATTCAGGACCTTAACAATTGAAACTTCTGACGGGTACCTTCAACCCAAGGGGATGACCGCCTCCGAAGGAAGATTGTACATCTTCGGGCATTCCCTGAGTTCGCCAAGACCGCAACTTGCTACCTATGACCTGAGTAAGTTTCCGGAAGAAATTGAACTGGAGTCTATTTTAGAATTGCCCGGGGAGCATGCTGTCAGTGAAAATTATGGAGTCCAGGTTTACATTTCAGATAACTGGCTTTATTATAATGATGTGGACAGGCTGTTTGTATATGACCTATCCAATCCGGAAAAGCCAAAACTTGCATTTGTAAAAGAAGGGCCTTTCTATGTGACCCACATTTCGGGAAACCGGATGTATTGCGGGGATGACCGGAACCTTTGGATTTTCAAATTAAGTAAGAATAGCAGTAAATAACTACCAGGTGGTTAATTTGTCTTTTACTAAAAAAGGAATGCAAAATTGGGCCCTAATAAAATACTGTATATGGGAATTTAAAAAGAGTAATTGGAATTATCGATTAACAGGAAAATTTAAAATGTATATTTTGAAGGACTCGAGCTCCGGATCATATAAGAACTTGACGGAGGTCAGTTATTTGTAAATGAGGCCTTTAAAAAGTGCTAATTGCAAAGGACTGCAACATTATACAGTTTATCAAATGAAGTCGGATTAATTTGTAATCTTGTTTTGCAATTTATCCTAAAACCACGCCAGAAAAAAGCACCTATTGCTTCAGTTATGGTTACTATTGAAAAAGTATGTAATAAAGCTAACCTGGAACCCAAACAATCCCCTCGTTTAGAGTTACCATATAGCCGTGCGGAGATTGTGACTTGTTTCCCAGTTACCTGAAATATGAAGAAAGGCTGAAATTCAATCCATTTATAGCAGGCAGTGATTTTGAACCAACATTCAACTGGAAATTTTGGTAGAATAAGATCATTTATGTGTATCACTGAGTACTGCCAATGTTTTGAAAACTATAATAGAAGATAAATTACCTGAAATAGCCTGGAGTATTATACTCATAGCTTTGATCTTGTGCGTTGGTTACCTGGTTTCCCATCATCAGAATGCCATTGAAAAACGGTATGGATTCTGCACTATGACACCGGATCTGCAATGGACGCCCTGCCATATTGAACCTTTGATGATACGTTGTGTTAAGCAGGGCGGAGCATTCGGGAATGCCGGGTTTAAGGATCGGGATATCTTGGTGCTGCCACAGGTTCATTCAGTAACTGCACTTTACAAATTACTTGACCAACCGAAAGGGACAATTATCGAATTAAACGCAATTCCCTACGATCAGTTCAAACCTGACTGCGATCCGGATAAACGGGGAAAATCGCTTAAAAGATTCGTAGTTGCTCCATAAACCTTCCTTGACATCACTTTTCTGGTACCATAAATATATCAGTCATGTCATCCGATTCAATCTGTCCTCAATGTGGTAGCCATTACGTGTCTTATTGTGTTGACTTGGATTTATGTTATTGTGAAAAATGTGATTACTACTTTTTTAATGAAGAAAAATCTGAAGAACATAAATACGCGTTAGACCTAACTGATTTTCAACTCACTGAAATTCCTGAATGGGTCTGTCGAAAAGAACATCTTATAAAGTTAAATTTATCAGCTGAACCATACGATTCTTTACACGCATCCATTTGTAACTGCATAACTTCTTTCTCGCCTCTGATTGGATTATTGACCAATTTGGAAAAGTTGGATCTGACATATAATCATATTCAGAATATAACCCCCGAAATTGCCAATTGCAAAAACCTTCGTTCCCTCTTGCTTGGCAGGAATCATATCAGCTATATCCCGGATGAATTATGCACCCTCAGAAAACTTGAAGGGCTCAATCTGCGCTTTAACACACTCGACAATCTGCCTCCTCAGATTGACGGATTAGTCAACCTTAACTGGTTGATGGTGGACGGCAACGGTCTGAAATGTTTGCCTAATGAGATCGGAAACCTTCGGAAGCTTGAATATTTATCAGCCTCAGAGAATCATATTAAAGAACTCCCATCTGAAATAGGATACCTAAAGAATTTGGAAGAATTAAACCTTCAATACAACCAATTAACTACCATCCCGGAAGAGATTGGGTTATTGACAAATCTTAAGATTCTGCGCCTCGACAATAATCAACTCAAAACATTACCCAAATCGATTGTCAACTTATGCAATCTCCAAAAGTTCAGTATTTCCGGTAATCCGCTCTTAACCTCGCCGCCATACCAGGTTGCAGACAAAGGATTAACGGCAATAAAAGACTGGTTTGAACAGTCATCAAAACAATAATTCCAGGGCAGTTATTTATATTCAACCTATGATTAAATTTATAACCATATAATAAACCATCAGGAGTAATGAAAAATCCGGCAGATCAACCATTTGGTGACCTGAAAGATCCTTTCAATAAGGGAAAAGAAAGAAATCAAATTGAGTCTGCCGCAGAAAAAGAGCCGCAAACTTCAGGAGATATTCTTATACCGGATATTCCGGAAACGACAGTTGATCTAACCCGGGAAACAACCCGAAGGGTCATGGAAAGGTTTCGCGAAGGGATCTTAGCTTGTCCGCATTATGATAAATTTTTCGAAGATGATGACGATGCAAGAATAATTTAATCCGATGAACCTTTTAAAAGAAAATCAGGAACGGAGATTTCAAATTGTCGCGGGTCGGAATACATCCGGCCTGGCTTCGAGAATAGCCAATCAATTCGGAACAACGCTCAGTCGTGTTGCTGTTTTCCAGTTTAACGACGGAGAAATTCAGCCCGCTTATGAAGATGATAATAGCGATTCCGATCTTTATATCATCCAGTCGACCAATGCCCCGGCTGATAATTTCCAGGAACTGCTGTTGCTGATCGATGCAGCCAAAAGAGCTTCCGTAAAATCAATTACAGCAATAATTCCTTATTTTGGTTATAGCCGCCAGTATCAGATGGATCGGCCGGGAATCCCTGTAACCGCTGAATTACATGCCAGGCTGCTTTCTGCTGCGGGGGTGAACCAAATCATCACGCTCGATCTTCATTCTGAAAAGATAAAGAGATTCTTTAAGGTACCGGTTGTTCATTTGCATTCAATTGAACTTTTCAGCTCCTACATAAAAACGTTGAAGCTTGAAAATCTCACATTTGGCGCCAAAAGATTAAGCAGAGCAGCTCTTGCTGAAAAGTATGCCATGTTGTTTGATAATAGTTTTGTTGTATTCAATAAATCTAAACCAGGGTCTGCTATTGAGGAAAAGCTAATTATAGGTCAGGTTGAAGGCCGTAATGTTATTCTTGTTGAAGACATAATCGATTCAGCCCGCTCCACATGCCAGGCTGCAAGAATAATAATGGATCAGGGAGCAGCTTCTGTTCGGGCAATCGCAACGCATCCTTTACTTTCAGGAGATGCTTATGATTATATTGAGAGTTCTGATCTGGTGGAACTTGTTGTTACTGACTCATTACCTTTAAGACATTTCAGTCGCAAAATCAAAGTGATTTCATCCGTCGTTCTTTTTGCAGAGGCAATAAATTGCCTGAAAGAAGAGTAGAAACTAATTCCTGATCTTTAACTTTACTGCTGATGTTGTTTAAGTTTTCTTCGCATCCGATGCAATAATATAAATTTGGAAGAAGCAGAGAGTAAGAGTCAAAAAATGATAACCCTTCATTTACTTAGCTCACTAAAAATCAAGTTCAAATTGCATTGTCAGCATAACAGGAGGAATCAGTAAGAACAACAACCTCTCAGTTTCTATCTGATAAGAAAAGCTGAAGAGATATTCCAAATAACAAAACAGCCGGGGAAAAGAAATCACCCGGCTGATTCATTTATTGATTGAATAGGTGAATCTTATTTCACAATGCTCCTGATTTCTGCACTGTAATCAACGGTAATATCCAGCCATTCATCAAGCAGTTGCTGCCAGGTTCCGGCTCCGTATATTTTTTCATAGGCTTCTTTGGCCCCTGGATCCTTCGACCATTCGGCATAGGTGTCAAATGACCAAAGCATGGCTACATCTCCGCCTTTACTCGTGTGAAGCGTATTATTGTATACCAGGAATGCAACCTTACCCATTGATTCATAGGCTTTCTTCAGTTTTTCAGCCATTGCCTTAAAACGGTAGTACTGGCCGCGTTTTAATTGCACCGTCCAGGCCTCATAATAGTTGGAATTTTTCAGTATATCCATTCCATAGGATAAATCAGAATTGAATTCCCACAATTTTGTATCCCCGTAGGATTCGACAAGAGGATCCACTGTTTTCGACCAGTCTTCATCATGGCCACCTTCTTTGGCCGGACGTGTATCGATAGCTGAATAACTGGCAGGACCGAATACCCAGACATACCATCCTGCTTTTTCACCATATTCCACCTTGCGAAGACCTGCTATGTAGGGACCATCGGGGTGAAATTTCAGGTCATGCGCCTTAATGGCGGCTTCCAGTTTATCATCCATTCCACGCTTGGGTAGAATGTACATGTTTTCGAAAACCACGGCCGGTTTTTCATCCGTTGATTGGGCAAATGCGCTACCAGCTAGGGTCAGTGCGATACTTAATAAGATAAGACTTCTTTTCATGTTTATTTTATTTGGTTTATAGTTTTTATCAAAACAAGAATAATCATTTATAGTTTCGTTATTTGGAATAAATATAAATAAATATAAAATATTTAGGGTAAATTATTAATTTACAATATCATGCAAGAAATAAATATTATTGAATAAGTGAAGAAAATTCAACTCGATATCTCATGAATAAGCAAATTCGAGAAGGTTGTCGGATAGGAGCGAGGTATATTTTCCAGCTGAGAATAATAAAATGAAAAAATGAAAAAAGCCTGTAAATCAATAATTTACAGGCTTTTGTGTGATCTGCTTGGGATTCGAACCCAAGACCCCATCCTTAAAAGGGATGTGCTCTACCAACTGAGCTAGCAAATCATCCTTGATTTTGAGGGTGCAAAAGTATCACTATTTCGGGAGTTTCCAAAGAATATGGTAAAAAAACCACATATTGCTGCCTTTCAGGAGGTTTCGATATATTTTTCGCTATAATAATGTACCATGAATTGCAAGCCATATGCAGGGAGGATTCTGTGAAGTGTAGATAACCCTGTGCAACTGATGCGCCGGAATCAGCAGGTTTTCGCCAGCGACTAGATGCACTTCTTTACCACTGCCAAAAAGAATTGTGGCATTCCCCTGAAGGAGCGCTACCCATTCGTCGCGCGGCTGATCGTACCAGGTGTCGGTTGGTGTAATTTGACCGGTGGAAACAATCCGTTCAATGAGAACTTCTCCCTGGAAGAGGGCTTCTGAAAGCTCAGAACCATCGGAAGGCATTTCGATGATATTGAAGAGATTCTTATTTAATGGTTCCGGGGTTCCCATAAAATTGAATTTCAGTAGTTTGGGAATAAATTAATCAGAATACCAACTCGCCTTTTCCTTCGCGGGTGATCTCAATTTCGTCGCCGGTGCAATCCACAACGGTTGAAGCTATATTTCCACCAAATCCACCGTCGATAACAATATCTACCTTATCCTTGAATTTTTCATAAATGAGTTCAGGATCGGTAGTATATTCAAGGATTTCATCATCGTCGTGCACGGAAGTTGACATAATCGGATTACCTAGTTGCCTGACAATTTCGCGTATAATGGGATTGTCAGGGATACGGATTCCGACCGTTTTCCGTTTGCTTTGAATATGCCTTGGAATATTGTTGTTGGAATTCAGAATGAAAGTAAACGGCCCTGGCAGATTAGCTTTCATTATTTTAAAAGTGTGATTGTCGATAGGCTTTACAAATTCCGACAACTGGCTGAGATCGTGGCAAATGAATGAGAAAGTCGATTTTGCAGGTTTGATGCCCCATAATTCAGCAATGCGTTCAACCGTTTTACTCTTGAAAATGTCGCAACCCATACCATAGATAGTATCAGTAGGATAGATAATGATACCCCCATCCTTCAGGCACTCAATGATGCGCCGCATAATGCGTTCATCAGGATTTTCGGGGTATATCTTGAGTAGCATCTTCCTGGAATTTGGTTGTTGCGGTGTTTCAGTGTGTAAGTATTTAGGAATGCTGTGTCCCGATCCTTATTAATGAAGCACAGAACTCCAACAGTCTCAATAAGCTTTAGAAATCTTTTAACCGGTTAATTGAATATTGGACTGGCGTTCAGTGAGTGATATCAATATTCCCAATTGAAAAGAAGGCAAATGGAATCTTACATTTTTTTCGAATCTTCAATAAACTTAGCCAGGCCAATATCTGTAAGCGGGTGGTAAAGCAATCCGAGAATGGAAGCAAGAGGGCTGGTAATTACATCGGCACCCA
>JANXXZ010000043.1 GCA_025350385.1 Bacteroidales bacterium | reverse complement strand
TTCCAATCCGGAAATAATTATAATCAAATTAAGCCAATGCAAATCCGTAACCATATGATTACCTATTAATTAAACTTATGTTCAAAAATACTCCGCCATAGTCGCCACAATCCCGATTTCATCAGGGACATACTCGTTGATATGATTGGGGTAAGCAGGATCATTACCGGCCACAACCATTTTTTTGTGCATGGATGGCAGGGTGATTTTGCAATTCTGAAAGAAATGGGGAAGAAGTTTAATTTTGATGTGGAACAGGTTGAAGCTATTAGTCATTGCGGCAGGGGTGTCAGTTCTTCGGCGATCCGCAAGGCGCTGGTTGAAGGAACAACTTTCCCTGAACCAACGGGAGGTCCGGCAAATTCTCAGTAAGAGAGTTACAGGATAGCTCAAGAAATCCGACTAAATATATTCCTGGATTCTTCGACTGATATCTCATTCTTAATATGATTTTATCATGAAATAGCCATCTCGTCATGAAAATGACGAGACCAACTGAAAGTGATAATACATTCAATCATAGGTTCCCAATAGCTATCTGGAACATCTGACTTAAAAAACAAATTATTAACAGATAAAAAAGATACTGGATTTTATCAGAATATTGCATTATTTCTCTTAATCATCCTTGGCATAAAAGGATACGCACAATTTACCTGTTTCTGTAACAGGTATGAACTAACACCATTTGAAGCCTGGGATTTTTCGACCACAGTTATGGAAATACCTGATGGATATGTTATCTTAGGGGAAACAGACGGAGAATATAGCCGGAGAACCAGAGCTTCACTGAAGATAGATTTCTCGGGGTACATTGCCTTGATTAATGCAACTGGTGATACAATCAGTGATTGGAGTATAGGCTATACCGGATCAATTATCAAATCAATGATTCATTTTATTACACTACAGGACTACGGCCATCATATACTGACTATTGGGTTCATGATTGTGGCTTGTTGATAAAATACAAACAGGATTTTGATACATTGTGGGCTAAAGAATAATGATCAGACTAAAATCTGAAGGAAGAATCAAATTGTCAACTCGTTTATAGCCATAGTTGATGAGGGATTCATCAAGAATACCTCTCAAACCGAAAGCGGTTGTTCAACGATAGAAAGATAATGTTGTAGATTGTTGGTTTCCCAAACTGATTATTTGATAATTCTACCCGAGATTGAAAGTAGTGTCATGTCAAGGCTACTTTGTCGCTAATCTTCTGAACAACAGCATGAATTACAGCTATTTTGACATTTGCATTTTTATTTTTGACTTGACAGTGGTATTTTGCACCATGTTTTTCTAAAACAAATAAACGCAGTAAATCAAGAACTTACTGCGTGTTGTATTTTTTGGTAGCCCCGATAGGAATCGAACCTATATTTAAAGTTTAGGAAACTTCCGTTCTATCCATTGAACTACAGGGCCAAAAGAATCCCGTTTCCGGGATACTGGATATATGATGAGTCCGCTGACGCGGAACTTAGGACGGTCTGAACGTGAGCCTCAGGCCCGCCCGTTTCAGATCGCGCTGCAAATGTACAGTTTTTTTCGAAAATTAACGAATCCCGCTACCGTTATCAAATGCCTCGGTAGGAGACACAAAACAGAGTTTTCCCTCCTTGTTTTCGGCCATCAGGATCATCCCTTTTGATTCAATTCCTTTCAGGTTGCGGGGAGCCAGGTTCAAAAGAAAAACCACCCGTTGCCCTATGATTTCTTCCGGCTTGTAATACTCGGCAATGCCTGAAACAACTGTCCTTTTATCAATACCGGTATCAATTGTGAGCTTCAGCAACTTCTGTGTTTTAGCAACTTTTTCGGCTTCAATTATAGTACCTACCCGCAGGTCAATTTTACCGAAATCATCGTAGCTCACCTCCGGTTTCGCAGGAGCAATGGTTGCAGCATCAGCTTCGTTGGCCGTTTTTGTATCCAGGAGTTTCTGAACCTGGGCTGTAATCACATCATCCTCAATCCGTTCAAAAAGAAGTGCCGGTGTATTGAGTTGATGACCTGTTGCCAGGATATCTGAAGTTCCTGCTTTCCTCCAGCCAAGGGGAGATGAGTTCAACATCCCCAGGAGTTTGGTTGCCGTAAACGGTAAAAATGGTTCGCAAAGGATTGCTAAGTTGGCGCAAATCTGAAGTGAAATATTAAGGTTGGTCCCAACGCGGGCCGGGTCGGAACTGAAGACCTTCCAGGGTTCGGTATCCGTCAGGTATTTATTGCCCAGGCGGGCCAGGTTCATCAGTTCATTCAGGGCTTCACGGAACCGGTAATTTTCAATACTGGTTGCAATCCTGTCAGGGAATTGAGCCATTTCGGCTATAACTAGATC
>JANXXZ010000040.1 GCA_025350385.1 Bacteroidales bacterium | reverse complement strand
GAATATGACAAATTTTGTAGATTTTTCAACTAAAGGACGCTCCCAGTTCATTCATCAGATGGAAGAGTTTATTGCGGAAAATGAGAAAATGCAGGCAGCGGAATCTGAGTTGCCATTCAGTGAATCCATAATCCAGGCAATTGATACTGCTAAACCTGAATTGATCGATTTCAGGGAAGAAGCTGAAGAAACAGTACATTCAACTCAACTTTTCGAGGAAGAAAAAGCCCCCCCCAATAAACTACAAGATGAGAAATCAAGGGAAATTGAACAGGTAATGAACAACGGCATGCAATTTCTTGCCGGACTTTTTAAGATGTCAACTGGCAAAGATTTAGGAATCGAAAACCAATCAATAGAAGTAAACAATCAGACCGGGGATGTGGTAATGAGATTCAAACTTCCTGTTTGATTTGATAAGAAACGGTGCAGAGTGGTACAGGATAATACCGGATCCTGACATAAAAAAAAGCCATCAATACCGGGTTGATGGCTTTTTACTATTGATAACCTGAGATTTACCGTTTCACCATTAGTTTCCTCACTACCTGCTGACCATCGGTAAGAATAGTCACAAAATAGATTCCTTCAGCCTTGTCAGAAAGATCAATACGGAAAGGTTGGGAGGTGGGAACCTGCTCAGCTGTATATACAGTCTTTCCCAATGCATTGCTTATCCTTATAGTTGCAATTCCCTTTAAATTGCCTGCATTCAGGGTTGCAGTTCCAGGAGTTGGATTCGGATAAATAGTAATATCCTGAGAATTAACCCGGTTGAGACCGGTGCAGAACTCAACCCAGACATAAGCCGGTTTTACAAGAGTGTCATTGTATTGACCGTTGGAAACAACGAGCGTGACATCGTATGTTCCGGGAGCAGCATAAGTAACCGTCGGCGAAGGATCGGTACTTTCGGCAGGTTCGCCACCCGGGAAAAACCAATGAGTTGAATTAGCCCCTCCGGTTGAATAGCTGTTGAAAGTTACCGTGCCGCCATCGCAAACATTCACAGGGCTTCCCATAAAATTGGCGGTTAGCGGTGTATAAAGAATACCGAAGAATTCAATGATCCTGCGCATGTATTCGTTACGCGTTGAGGGAAAATCGCCGTTACTGAGCCCGCCGAATTCAAAAGATGAAGCAATGCTCCGGTAGGTTCCCTCGTCGTATGCAACTGAAGTAATGTACAAGGGCGTACTGTTCTTAAATAAGGAAAACGCAGGAGGGAGCGGAGCGATGTGATCGATATACTCGTTATCACCGGTAAACGCAAACGAAAGGCTATCGGCAAACGTGCCTGCCTGCCCGATTTCCTGGACTAGATCATTGCCCCCGTCCATCACTCCGGTTGCTTTAAACATTGGGTGAACAGCTGTCTTAGGATCATAATACCATGTGTCGCCGCCTTCCATGTACAGATGACCGCCGCCAGTAAGGAAGTCAGCCATTTGCTGCCCTTCGGCCGATGTAAGGACATGATTTTGATTATTTGTGCCGAGGCATATAAAAAGTGTCTGGTATCCGCTTAGATCGGCCGGCATGGAATTTTTGTATTCAGCAAAAACATTATTTGCAATCAGGGCATTCTGGATGAGCGGCCCGGAATTCACATTCCCATCCAGGTCAATTACAACCACAGGTATCTGTCCGATAACCACGTTAAATGAAGTAGGAGTATTCAAGCCAAGGTCAGCAGTCATAAGGTAAGCACAGGCAACTACATGCCCTGACGGGGCTGAAGGATCGGCCAGCATAGTATAGGTGCGTTGTTCTGTTATTCCTCCATCCAGGTTTCCATAGCTTTGGGTTGAGGTGGAGAGCAAGTTCAGCCATGGATCATTGAATGATATCTGGCCCAGGACATTAGTAGCTGCTGATGTCCCGTCGTTGTGAATGCTGACAACAAGGTCGAATGTTTCACCCGCATCAGCTTTTCCGTTGTTGTTCCCGTTGGGATCGGAAATGCTGAATGACGCAAATTTCAGGATACCGGCATGAGCTGTAACAGTAAAATTACCGCTCCAGGTATCGGTTCCGGATATTGCTTCGAAATGGAAAGATATCGGGTGGAGATCGGGGATGCTGCTGGAAAGGGAGAAAGCGAAACCATCGTTTACAGCCGTAGTATCTCCGGCAGGGACTTCTGCATATACTTCCGTTGAATCTGTAATACTGATAAAAGGATCAGATGATGTTATCTTCAAGAGGACATTGCTGGCCGGTAACACGCCGATATTGGTCAAAGAAAGGTTCATGGTCACTGATTCGCCATAATCGGCCAGGCCGTTATTGTTATAGGCAATATCATTAATCTGGTTGCCATTGTATATGAGATAAGGGCCGTTATTGGGAATTACAGCTACATCAGTCTCATAGGGTAGCTTATTGAAGGCAGTAACTACCATGTGCATGGTATCAGGATTCTGCATGGCCGGGAAACTGATGGTAACGGTTCCGTTGGTCACAAAACCGGATCCAAGGAATTGATCATTCAAGGTAAGACCAACAAGGGCTCCTTCTGCATCAGCATTCACAACGAATGTATTAATTCCGAGGAAAATCTGCGCATCATGGGTAACGGTCATTGCCTGTGGCATTGCTGTGCGAACCAGGAGGGAAGGATCTCCAAAGATGGTCCAGGTATCGGTCATGTCATTGCCATCGGTTCCATAGTCATCATTCATCCTGAAACAGCCGTTCATTGTAAGTCCGCCGAACGTTCGCTTGATATTGTCAGGATAAGTCCCGACAAGCAGGTCATCCATTTCATCTTCCCCGTCCATAGGAGGATTCCAGCTTTGGTTGATCGTTGACATAACAGTGGCAACAGCACCTGTAGGGCCTGAGCTGTTTTTAGCCCTCAGCCATGCTTCCGCGAAACAGGTTCCATTCGTGAAATCACCGTTCACACAGGCCACACTCAATATAAACGGCCACATGTGATTGTTGCCGAGCTGGTTTACATCTGTATTGGAGAAGCCGGTGGTACCCCAGGATGTCTGGCTGCCATGACCACAATAATTAATGATAGAAGCACCTGCATTTACCTTGGCCGAAACCATTGCCGGTGTCGGATTTCCCGGCTGATCTTCTCCACCCTGCGATCCGTCGTACAATTCAGCCACATCAGTATAGGTAAAACCCAAAAGTTTGGTGCGGATGTTCCGGATATGCTGATAGTCGTATTCATTATCATCGCCGGGGCCCTGGTCAGAACCTATGCCGATGCCTTTGGGCATCCAGTCGGTTGTAGTATATGGGTTTTGTTCGTATTCAATTGTCCGCTGTACCATGGTATTCACCTGTTCCACGTTTTCGGCCGAAAAACGGCCCACAAAAATATCCGGGTAATGATCGTTCCCGACAAGGTATCCATATGCGTTATCTGATGGTCCCGCAACATCTACTGTGTTCGTAGGGATCTGGGGTCCGTCGCCGATAAGCATTAGGAATGTAAGACCGTTTGCGGTATAATAATTGGAAACATAAGCTTTGATCGCTTCGGGAGTAGTCCCGATAGTGGCAACATCAACTATTTCAGTTTTTATCCCCATGTGGTTTTTCCACTGAACAAAGGGTTGCATGGCTGCCATGAACGGGCCGTGGGAAATAATAAGCATACGGCCGTAATCATTGAGGGGTATATAATCAACATTTGCCGTGTTCAGGAATTGATGGTTGTAAACCTGGGCAAAATTATAATCCAGTTTTTGGGGAGCAGAAGTCCTGTTAAATGCATTAAACCCGTTGCCGACAGAGGACTGTAATACCCTGACTGTAATATCTGAATAAACTCTCAATACTTTGGTTACAGGGTTGTAAACAAAAGGGTTCACCATAACGGTTTGTCCGCGGTAATCGCGCAGGATGAAAGGATCGCGTAATCCGGCTAAAGTACCGGGATAGAATTTATTTTCGGAATAGGGTCTGCCATATTCAAAGGGAACCGTTGAAGGATCAATATCGCGGGTAAGGTTTCCCTTTGAAGGAGCGATGGATATGCCGGGATAATCGGTGTAGGAAGATGAAGTTACATCTATCTTCATGATCGCCCTGTCAGGAATGATAATGGACGCACAAAGTTTAGGCAGATCGGGGGCGCCCTTCTCCATTAATGGTGTGGCTTCGGCAACCGATACCGTAAACCCACTTCCATGGGGTGTTTTTACTTCATTGAGGTAAAAACCGTCGATTGAGAAGTGAATCACCGAACTGCTGATATCGGATGATACCAGTTCGGTGCGGGCAGCAGAAGGCTGCTGTGAGCGGATTGCCGTCCACTGACCTGTTGCATATGTCGAAACCATGCTGACAAGTAAAAATGAAAGAAGGAATAACTTTTTCATGTAAGGAGTAATTATCTTGCTGAAAGGGATTTATTTAATATATCTGCTCTAGGTAATCAAAGTTCTTCAGGCACTTTAAGTATTTATTTATTTCTGATAACCTTGATTACCTGCACATTATTACCTGTAAAGAGTTTACAGTAATAGGCTCCGGCAGCAAGATTGCTTACCTCCAGTGAGCTCTTGTAAGAACCGGGAACTTTTTTCCCTTCTTTCAATTCCATAATTTCATTCCCGATTGCATCATACATAACAATACGGACTTCGGAAGACTGTGTTAATGAGTAACATACTGAGAGTTTATAGTTAAAAGGATTCGGGTAGGCATAGAATCCCTGATCAGTAAGTACCGGCTTAATTCCGGTAAATCCAAAATACAC
>JANXXZ010000356.1 GCA_025350385.1 Bacteroidales bacterium | reverse complement strand
GAAGCCTGGAGATCTGTTTCCATTTCCGACATAAATGCCTTCTCATTATCATCCGCTTCCTGTTGGGTAATAACCCCGCTTTCAATGAGTTTGTTCACATAGATAACCCTGGGATCGGGATGGGTTTCAATGATTTTATAGAGGATTGGCTGGGTGAAACGGGGTTCATCACCTTCATTATGGCCATACTTGCGGTACCCGAGAAGGTCGATAAAAACATCCTTGTGGAAATGCTGGCGGTATTCAATTGCCATTTCAACCGCGAAAACAACCTCTTCCACATCGTCGGCATTCACATGGAAAATTGGGCATTGGGTGGTCTTGGCCACATCGGTGCAATACACCGAACTACGGGCCTCCAGGTAATTGGTAGTAAAACCGATCTGGTTATTCACCACCAGGTGAATGGTGCCGCCGGTTCTGTAACCAGGGAGTTCCGACATCTGAAGCGTTTCATACACCACTCCCTGCCCGGCAAGGGAAGCATCGCCGTGAATGATTATCGGGATTATCCTATTATTATCGTTTTTATATTCTGTTTCAATTTTTGACCGGGTAATGCCTTCCACAATGGGTCCTACAGCTTCAAGATGCGAGGGATTGGGTACGAGCGAAAGGCTCACCTGCTTTCCTGACCGGGTTGAACGTTCGGATGAAAACCCCAGGTGATACTTTACGTCGCCCATCAGGAATTCATCTTCAAATTCTTTCCCCTGGAATTCATTAAAAATATCCTGGTAATGTTTGCCGAGGGTGTTGGCCAATACGTTGAGCCTTCCGCGGTGTGGCATCCCGATCACAAATTCGCTGATTCCCGATTCGGAACCTTTTTCCACAATGGCATCGAGGGCAGGGATGAGGGATTCGCAGCCTTCGAGTGAAAAACGCTTCTGACCGGTGAATTTTTTATGAAGGAATTTTTCAAAAAGCACTGCCCGGCTCAGCTGGTTCAACACGGAAAGATTCTTTTCACGGCCGTAGTTTGCTGTATTTTGGGTGCTTTCCATCCGGTTTTTAAGCCATTCGTATATTTCAGTGCGGCGGATGTATGCAAATTCCACCCCGATGGATTGACAATAGGTTTGATTCAGGTGGGCGATTATATCGCGTAAAGTAGCACGCCCGATACCGATTTCACTGCCTGCTTCAAAATAGGTATCCAGGTCGGCATCCGAAAGACCGTAATTCTCAATATCGAGGGTGGGCAGGTATTTCCTGCGGGTGCGAACCGGGTTGGTTTTGGTAAAAAGATGGCCGCGTTTCCGGTACTCGTTGATCAGGTCAATAACTATGAATTCCTTGGGTTTCATAGCCTCACCACCCTGGACGGCAAGTTTCCCTGAAAATTCGAAGCCTTCAAAAAACCGTTTCCAGCCGGGATCAACAGATGAAGGATCATGTTTATATTGTCGGTAGAGTTCGTCGAGGGCGGCCCCGTCGGCATTGTTCAGATACGATAATGGATCCATAGATAAAATCTTGTACTGCAAACCTCATCAGGCGGAAGTCCTGTAAATATAACCTTATTAAAACGCCTGTTTACCGGGTTTGTTTGATCAAAGGTACGTATTTTTAACCCTGACAGGGTTGCAAACCCTGCCTGGGTTAAAAATCGTCGATAATATATCGATCAAATACATCGGTATTCAACTCCTGGTTGTGGTCGTTTATAAACTCTCCTTTCCCGTTGAACCAGCCGATCACTTTCTCGCTTTGTATCTTGTTGGATTGTAGTGATAGAATTGTTCCATACGACGACCAGGCATAGTCTTTAAAATCGGAAGTGAACTTATGGCGTACCGGGTTCCTGTGGATATAGACTACAACATGCCTGAAATAATCGGGATTATCCACATGTTCTCTCCTGAACGGACGCTGGAAAAGTGACCCTGTGCGATTTTCCTGTTTATTTATGGCTTGCGAATAGGCATTGAATAGGTCGGAGAAATAGAGATGAGGTTTCTTAAGGGCTACCTGGATATCCTCTGATAGAGCTTTTTTAGGGATCGGTAAGCGGCTGAAATTAATTTCAGATTCCTCCTTTATCCTTACCAGCAGGTGAAAATGATTTTTAAGTAATACCCACGCATAGGTATCGGCGACCGGGTCAATATATTTCCCGTACAATCGGAGGAAATAATGATAGTTTTCGCTGGTGTAGAATAAATTACACCGGTTGACACCCCGGTTATAAATATGGTAATATTTACCTGGTTCGAGTGTTGTCATGATAGTTGAATTTTTATATAACCCCCTACCCCTGACAGGGTTTCCAACCCTGTCAGGGGTAGGGGTAAAATTACCTCACCAACGTAACCACCCCCGTCTTCTTCCGTGTCTCCCCCGACTGGTTACTATAGGTTATAATATAGGTGTACACCCCAAGCGGAGCGGGTTTACCCTCGAAGGTTCCATCCCAGCCCCGGCCGAGGTCGCTGGTTGAACAGATTTTCTGTCCCCAGCGGTTAAAAATATACATACTGAAACTACTGATCTTATCAGGATAGGTTACCGGGAGGAAGAAGTCATTCTTCCCGTCGCCATTAGGCGTGAAAGCATTGGGCATGTCGAGCGGAACAAAGGAATAAAGCATCATCACCGAATCGGTGGACATGCAACCTTCGGCGGTTTTAAGGGTGACTTTGTACCAGCCTTCGGAAGTCACAAGAACAAAATATGTGCTGTCGCCGGTGTTCCAGCTGTAATGGTCATAACCCTGTGCGGCTTCCAGAATGGTTTGTTCATCAAAAAAGAGGGTATCCCTGGTAAAACCAGCCACGGGTGCCGGAACAACGTTCACCTGCCATTTATAGATGCTCTCACAATGATTGGTATCGGAAAGGCTCAGGGTATATTCCCCTGAATTAACCTGGGTTACAGTTGAAATGGAAACAGCTGTTTCCTGCACCGACAATCCGCCTGGACCGGTCCATCGATAACGGATGGAACCATTCCCAGAACCGGGTGTATAGATTCCCAAAAGTGACAAGCCAGCGCCTTCACAAACGGCTGCCGGCGCTGAGATACTTCCCTGCGGCAGCGTGTAAATCCTCATCTGACCCTGTTTAAATTCAGGCTGGATGGTATTCCCCAGGCTGTCGAGAAAGGTGCAGATACCCGGCGCGATATCCCATTTCAGGGAATCCTGACCAGTCATCAGGGAGGCAAAACTC
The DNA here is from genome assembly GCA_025350385.1 of Bacteroidales bacterium. Lineage (GTDB taxonomy): Bacteria > Bacteroidota > Bacteroidia > Bacteroidales > UBA4417 > UBA4417. The sequence continues at coordinate 6,604 of JANXXZ010000356.1, read as the reverse complement.
AATTCAACCAGGGTGGAACCATCCTGTAGGTTAACAGGGTTTTTACCGGTCCAACTAATACTGAGCTCTCCCAGGGAAGGAAATAAATCAACCACCAGGCTGTCGGCCAGGGCGGGATTGGCATTCAGGTAGTTCTGGCAGGTGACCAGGGTTTTATTGTACTTCAGCTGGGTACTGAAGGAACCCACATGACTGAAATGATTGGCCAGCAAAGGAAGTACGGCCACATTCCCGAGGCAGGCGGAGCCGTCGCCGGCAATAGCCTGTAACCTGACAATTGTCAGGTTATTGACTATTACGATAAAAGTAGTATCGCACCCGAACTGGTCAGCAACTTTGCAATTATAGGTACCGGAATGAAGGTTATTGAATGTGCCATTATTTACCTGTTCAATCCCTCCTGCGGAATAAAAAAGTGTATCATATGCTGTGGAGGCTTGAATAGTGATGCTTCCATCACCATGGTTCCCCGTTTCAAACTGTGACGAAACATTAGTGACAACAGGTCCTGATAAGTTATTTATAGTCACAGGGTTAAAATCATACACTTTCTGGCATGGTTGTGCAGTATCACTGACCATAACCTTTACCCGGTATGTGCCTGGTGCGAGATTTTGGAATTTCCCGAGGTTGTAAGCATATGATTGACCATTATCAAGGGAGTATTTGAGCATCGCAGCCAGACCTGTAGTTGCTACAACAGTAATTTTACCGTCATCTTTGCCACAATGTGAATCGGAATGCAGCACTGTATCAATCAACACATCCCCTACATCGTTAACCGTATAGTTTTTCGATGGCCACGTGCACCCGTTACCATCAAACACAAATAACCTGTAGTTATCTACCGGCAGGTGAAACAGGTTGATGCTATCGCTAATAACCAGGTTATTCCCATTTTTCCATTCGATGGTTATAGGAGGAGTGCCCGTTATTGACAGACCAGAAACTGCTCCTGTGCTTCCACCGCATGTGGTAGGTGAAAGTACCAGGTTAGATTCATCAACAGTTGGAACCGGATAACTCTTAATGTGAATAGTATCATTATTCATACAACCTTTTGAATCTTTTACTCTCACCCAATACATTCCGGTATCTGACACTTGTACTGAAGGTGTATTCTGTCCAGTGTTCCATTGATACGAAGTAAATCCTGAACCTGCATCTAAAACTACCGGTGAATTCGGACATACGGTCTTGTCGGGTCCAAGGTAAACTGCCGGTAAGGAAGAAATCTTTACTAGTCGTGTTGCTGCTTCCTGATGCCCGTTAAGATAAAATGCAACAGTTTTTACATGGAAGGTTCCAGTATCTGAAAATACATGCACCGGATTTATTGAATCGCTGAAATTGTTAGAACCTGATCCCGGATCATCAAAGTCCCAGGCAATGCTATCCGGTGTAGGGTAGAACCGGGACGTGAATCTGGTTGAGCTACCCAGGCACTCTCCAACAAAAATAAAACGTGCAAAATAAGATTGAATAAAAGTGGGAAGGCCAATATTACATCGGCCTGAAATCAAAGGCACTGCACAGTATTGGAAACCACAACTGACTCCTTTTAAGGAAGGATTCGAAATAACGGATAAGAATTTTGAAGTGTCAGGACCAAAAGGTTGTGAAATATAAATTTTCCCGTCCGGGGCCAATTGCATCTGTTTGAATTCCCAATATGAACTCTTTTTCGAGTAAACGACATATTTGTTATCCTGAAATGAAACAGGGTCAGATAAATAGTTCATGTCGTACTGTACAATATGGGCGGAGTCCAGAGCAGAAGACAGGTATAAAAACTCCGAATTGGCGGAAAATTCAGTTCCAGAGTTTATTCCAAGGGAATTGAACAGGAAAATGGGATTTACCAACCCGGTATACGAATCCAACTCATATAGTTCTGTAAGCGGAATACTGATATGCCATCCGCTGGGTCCATAAATAAGGTATCTGCCATCAGGCGATGCCTTTGATGTTCCTGCCTGTCCACCAATGTCAAAGTTATGAAGGCAGGGAGATACAGCAGGGGTTTGATGAATTCCCGTTTTATCTATCAGGTAAGCCAGCATCTTGTTTTCAACAGAAAAGTTCCTGACAAATACCCAATATCCTTCCTGGTTAGCGCAAGCCACCGCTGTTATTACGTCTCTTGCTGAATCAGCGCCCTGAAGAGGAATATTTTTCTGCCAGGGTAAAACACCTCCCAAACCACCGTCAAGTGACATATCAATTATAGAGTAGTATGCACCAAGAATAGTGGGTGTTGTATGGTTACCACCTACTGTAAAGATATAATACGTATGATCAGTACCTGGTGCTTTCAGACCCAGAGCTGCCTGTGATGCCCCTTCATCCGCCATCAGTCCTGTGCCATTCAGCATGTGCATATGGTTCCTGTTCCAGATGGTTGTGCCGTTCGAGTAGAAAAGCAGGTTGCCGAGCGAGTCGGATAATGAAGCACATCCAGCTAAAGCAAACATTTTACTATTGGTAAGGGAAACCGGAGACCCAGAACTGAAGTTCAATGCGGCCATATTCCCGAAATACCAGTTAAAAGCTTCACCCTGGGCAAGGGCTGCAACCGGAGATAAAGACAGTAATAAAATGAGTAGCCAGATAAGTTTCATAATACCAATACTGTAAATCCCAGTAAAGTTACTCAAGTTGGAGAAAAATGAATGGATTTTAAGAAAATAATCGGGTTGATACATCACTGTTTGAGCGCATTAACCATCGCCTGCCTGCCAGGACCCGAAACTTAAAACAAATGCCTGAAAGGCAGCAACATCCAGCCCAGCATTTTTTCGAACCTGGGACGGCGCAACCAGGCGGTATGATCAAATTCAAGGCAGTTACGGAGGGTTTCATTCAGGTGGTTGCGCAATTCATCCACGATGCCTTTATGCTTCCCGAAAAGCATGATTTCGTGCTGGTACCGGAAACTGCGGTAATCGAAATTGGGCGATCCCAGCCCGAAAATCTCGTTATCCACCAGGATCATCTTGGCGTGCAGGTTATTCGGCGTATAAAAAAGGATTTTGATCTTATTATTGAAATAATATCCCATGTATTTGTTGCGCAGCAGGTCCACGGCCCGCACATCCGAGTGCTGCGGCAGAATGATGGTGACATTAACGCCCCTTTTGGCGGCGAGGGCAAAGTTCTTCCTTAGTTTGAATCCCGGCAGGAAATAGGGCGACTCAATCAGCACTTCCCTTCGGGCTTTGCTCACCAGTTTCTCCAGTTTAGTCTTGATGTGCTGGCGATAGATGGAGGGAATATCCTGAATGATTTCGAATTCGTGGAAATGAATGGTCTTTTTAAACGAGAACTTATGGAAAATATACTTATTGTAAGTCTTGAAACTTTCGAGGAATGATTTCCTGAAAACATCAGCAATACCCCCGGTGAGGCGCAGCACCGATTCGCGCCAGTCGTGCGAATAGCCTGTAATATTGGCTGAGCCGATATAACACACCTGGTCGTCGACGATCAGCAGTTTACGGTGATTCCGTTTATGGTTCTTGGTGAAGTAGTCGAAGGAATACCTGATTTTCCGGAAGAAACGCACCTCACCCCCCAAACTCATCAGTTCGCTGAAGAATGATTCATCATAGGTCACTCCCCACGAATCAACCATCAGCTTGATTTTAATTCCTTCCTTGGCTTTTTCGGTAAGCGCTGCCCTGAACTGCAGCCCTGCTTCATCGTTTCCGAATTTATAGGTTTCAAGGTATATAAACCGTTGCGCCTGGCTGATGTCGTTAAGCATTGCCTGGTAAAAGAGGGGAGGCTGGTCAAACAGCCTGTGTCCGGTTATATGGTCGGGTTGGCGCGGGATAAGGCAAATGGTTTTCTCGTGGTAAAGTTAACCAATCGGGTAATTTATCAACCGGTTTCAGAAAAAGAAATATACTCTACCACTGTTTTACGACAAATTGAATGACAGGCGGACGGTGGCATGCACTTATACAAGGGAAACCTTTCTATCTTTGTTTGGAAATTGCGGATGTCGGATTGCGGATCTATTATTTTAGAACCCGACCTTAGCATCGGCACTGGGTACCTGGTACCCGGGTACCAGGTATCCCTAAACCCGGCACTATGCACCAAGCACTAAGCACTAATTTCAAGACCACTACCTAACCCACCACCATGATCAAATCAATGACAGCATACGGCAAAGCTACTGCAGAGCCGGGAGGAAGGACAGTTACCGTTGAAGTGCGTTCGCTCAACAGCAAACAACTGGATATCAGTACGCGGATTCCCCAGGTTTACAGGGAAAAGGAGCTGGAGATACGGTCGGAGATCAACCGGGTGCTGGAACGTGGCAAAGTTGATTTTACCATCAGCCTCGACAGCGAAGCCGACACCTCCACAAGCAGCGTGAATAAAGAGCTTGCCAAGAAATATTACCTGGAGATTATGGACCTTGCCGCCGAATTCAATGCACCGGTTGGCGATGATCTCATCGTTTCCATACTCCGGTTTCCCGATGTGATGAAAACCGAACGCGAGGACCTGAACGAGGACGAATGGTCGGTCGTGAAAAAAGCAGTTGAAGAGGCTCTTTCGAAGGCCGATGCTTTTCGCGCCAGCGAAGGGGTGCTGCTCGAAAACGATATGCGGATGCGGATCGGGATCATCCTGGGATTGCTTGATAAGGTTGAGCCCTACGAAATCTTGCGCATTCAGAACCTGCGCGAACGTTTTGAAAGGAACCAGTCGGAATTCGTGAACAACCGCCCGGGAATGGAGAAATTCGATGAGAACCGTTTTGAGCAGGAAATTTTCTGGTACATCGAGAAACTGGATATCACGGAAGAGAAGATACGGTTACGCAAGCATTGCGATTATTTTATCGATACCCTGAAAAGCAATGAATCCAATGGCCGCAAACTGGGATTTGTAACCCAGGAAATCGGCCGTGAAATCAATACCCTGGGTTCCAAGGCCAGCGATGCCGAGATTCAGAAGATCGTAGTGCAGATGAAGGATGAGTTGGAGAAGATTAAGGAGCAGTTGATGAATATTTTGTGAGGAGCGACTAGGGACGAGCCACTAGCCACTAGGGGTTGGATACGAGGGGTGAGGAGCGAGGGGCGAGAAAGAAAGGAGTAAGGAGTAAGGAGTAGGGAGTAAGGAGTAAGGAGTAAAAGTTGAAAATTGAAAAAGGAATGATAAGACGCTGACTAACGGAAATCTCCCCAATGGCTGTCCCTAGTGGCTATTGCCTAAAATCATCACCAACTAATTAGAAAAACTCGAAAACAGATAATCTGACGAAAAACGACATCTATGAATGACCAATTCCCCGATCCCTGCAAAATGATCATCGTTTCGGCTCCATCGGGCGCGGGGAAGAGTACGATTGTCAGGCACCTGCTGAATTCCGGGCTTGAACTGGAATTTTCCGTTTCGGCTACCAGCAGGGCTATCCGTCCCGGGGAACTGGATGGAAGGGAATACCATTTCATTACTTCTGAGGAGTTCCGGCAAAAAATTGAAGCCGGTGAATTGCTGGAATGGCAGGAGGTATATCCCGGAAGTTACTATGGAACTTTAAAGACGGAAGTGAAACGGATCCATGATCATGGCCATTACCCTATTTTTGATGTGGATGTAGTTGGTGGACTGAACATAAAGAAGATGTACGCAGAAAATGCCCTGTCACTTTTCATCCAGCCGCCTTCGTTCGAAATTCTTGAGCAACGTCTCCGCAGCCGGGATACCGATTCCGAGCAGAGTCTTCAGAAACGACTCGACAAGGTCCGCTGGGAAATGGAATTTGCCAGGAAGTTTGACAAGATCATCATCAACAACAAACTTGAGGATGCCCTGAGAGAAGCGGAAAGGGTTGCCAGGGGTTTCCTGGGAAGTTGAGGAATGTTGATTTCGGATGTCGGATTACAGATGTCAGATTGCGGATTTTAGATGTCGGAATACTACCATTTTCATAGCACATATAACATTTAACTTATAACTTTAAGTACTTTAGGCACTTTAGGCACTTTAAGTACTTCAGGCACTCCAAACTTATCAAAATGTCCCCCACCAAAAAAACCGGTCTTCTCTTCGGCTCCTTCAACCCGATCCATACAGGTCACCTGATCATTGGCAGTTACATGCTTGAATTCAGTGATCTGGAAGAAATCTGGTTCGTGGTTTCACCTCAAAATCCCCTGAAGGAGCGCAGCAGCCTGCTCCCCGATTACCAACGTCTCCGCATGGTGAATGATGCTATTGCCGATGATTACCGCTTCAAGGCTTCTAACATTGAATTTGATCTCCCCCGTCCATCCTATACCATCCACACCCTGACCTATCTTCAGGAGAAGTATCCCGCCCGTGAATTTGTCCTGGTAACGGGAACCGACATTTTCCCCACCTTCACCAAATGGAAAAACTGGGAGCAGTTGCTTGAATTTTATAAATTTTATGTCTATCCCCGCCCCGGCAGCCAGGATCATGAACTCACGAGGCATCCGTCAGTCACCGTGTTCGATGCCCCTGAGGTTGAGATTTCGGCCACCTTTATCCGGCAGGCCATCAGGGAAGGGAAAGACATGAGGTATTATCTACCGGAGAAGGTGTATGAATACATCAG
>JANXXZ010000581.1 GCA_025350385.1 Bacteroidales bacterium | reverse complement strand
TTGCACCCGCTTTGCCCAGGTGGTGAAATTGGTAGACACGCCAGCTTGAGGGGCTGGTGTCCTTAAGGATGTGCAAGTTCGAGTCTTGTCCTGGGCACTTTAAAAATTAGTGATCCATCTGCCCAGATGGTGAAATTGGTAGACACGCTGGTTTCAGGGACCAGTGGCTTTACGGCTGTGCAGGTTCGAGTCCTGTTCTGGGCACTGATTGTAAATATAACCATTTGTAAATTAGATATTTACAGGTGGTTATTTGTTTTTACACGCAATTCTGCATGAATCTGTTGATTTTTCTAACTACCTATACTGGCCTTTATTCCGTATTCAGCAAATTTAGCAACAGCACTGGCTTTTGAATCGGTGTCCGGTTCCCGGAGTTTTTCAAAATCACCTGGTTTGCCTAGTTTAATGTATTTGTTTTGGGCAATGCCATGATAGGGGAGAAGGTGAACCTCCTTGCTGTCTCCTGCGAGTCCGGCTATGAATTTTGCTGTGTTTTCAATATTCTCATCGGTATCATTTACTCCGCCGATAAGCGGAATGCGGATAATAATATCAGCACCTGTTTCCGCAATTGTCCTGAGATTGTGAAGGATTTTTTCGTTCCCTGTCTGGGTCCATTCCTGGTGTAAAACGGAATCCATCATCTTGAGATCGTAAAGAAAAAGATCGGTGCGTTTGGCAACTTCGAGGATGATGCCGGTGTTTACATTTCCTGCCGTGTCCACAGCCCTGTGAATACCTCTTTTGCCGCATTCATCCAGGATTTCTATCAGCATCTTAGAATGAACCAATGGCTCCCCGCCCGAAAAAGTGACTCCTCCGCCGGAATGATCAAAAAATACCCGCTCTTTCTCGATAATGTCCATAATCTCAGCCACGGACATTACTTTTCCTGACATCTCAATTGCTTTAGTCGGGCAGACTTCAGTGCACTTAGCGCAAAGTACACAACGATACGGATCCGCTATGATTCCTTCATCAGTCAGCTTAATAGCGCTTTCAGGACATGCGTCAACACAGGTTCCGCATCTGATACATTTAGCAGGAGCATACATTTTTTCAACTTTGCCTGATATGCTTTCCGGGTTGTGGCACCATGCACAATGGAGGTTGCAGCCTTTGAAGAATACAACCACGCGAATACCCGGCCCGTCATTGATGGCATAGCGTTTAACATCAAAAATCAGGCTTTCGGACATATAATAAATTCAGTGGCTACTTTAGATTTCTAAATTACTGTAATAAAAGCATCTCATCTTTTACAGAAAGGTCACATGAAAGGAATCTTGAAATAAGCGGGAGTAATGATCTATAGTGAGTCATGCATCTCCAATTTACTACTCCTAGTCGCAACTCGCCCTTCGCCCCTCCGTTTTAATGAAATACCTCCTTAAAGAGTTAAACAAGATAGTTTAGGCAATCTCTAGAAAGTATCATTTTCCGTCCGCTCAATCACTTCCTGCTGTAAATCCGCGTTCATATCGTTAAAATAATCACTGTACCCGGCCATTCTGACGAGCAGATCTTTGTAATCTTCGGGACAGGACTGGGCTGCATACAAAGTAGCGGTATCAACAACATTAAACTGTACATGATGTCCACCCAGGGTAAAGTAACTCCTGATAAGCTGGCACAGTTTCGTGATATCCTCTTCTTTTCGCATCAGGCCGGGCAAAAACCGCTGGTTCAGGAGCGTTCCGCCTGACTTTACGTGATCCAGTTTGGTTAACGATTTTACGACGGCTGAAGGACCATGAGTATCGGCACCATGCGAAGGAGAAGTACCATCGGAAATTGATTTGCCGGCTAGGCGGCCATTCGGGCTTGCTCCCATCACTTTGCCAAAATATACATGGCAGGTAGTTGAGAGCATGTTGAGATGGTATTTGCCACAAGGTTTAATGTTCGGTTTCCCGTCGATGGTTTCAACAAGATCATCATAAACCTTCACCGCAATAGTATCAGCATAATCATCGTCATTACCGAAAAATGGAGTACGGTTGATGATGGTCTGTCGTAGCAGTTCTTCACCTTCAAAATTCTTCAGAACTGCATTTAATACCCTTTCCAGGCTGAAAGTTTTATCTTCAAATACATGCTTTTTTAATGCTGCCAGGCTGTCGGTAACGGTCCCCAGCCCGCAACATTGAATGTAACTCGTGTTATATCGAGGTCCGCCGTCATAATAATCCTTCCCTTTACTAATGCAGTCTTCGATAACCACCGACAGGAAAGGCGCGGGCGCATATTTGGCAAACATACGGTCGATGTAATTGCTCACCCGCATCTTTTGGTCTACAATAAACTGCAACTGTTTCAGGAATGCATTATACAGATCTTCGTATGACTTAAAGCATTTTGGATCCCCGGTTTCAATCCCGATCATTTTCCCGTCAACAGGGTTTATACCGTTGTTCAGGGTTACTTCAAGAATTTTCGGAACATTCAGGTATCCGGTAAGCAGGTATGCTTCCTTGCCGAAAGCACCTACTTCGATGCAGCCACTGCAGCCTCCTTCGCGTGCATCAGTTAATGATTTTCCCTGTCGCAGCAGTTCCAGGATGTAGATGTCAGGGTTAAAAACGGATGGATAACCGTGTCCCTGGCGGATAACATGTGCAGCGGCGTTCAGGAGCTTATCGGGTGTTTTAGCGCTGATATGCACTGAACAGCCAGGCTGCAGGATGTGAAGTTCCTCTATAACTTCAAGCATGATATACGAAACTTCGCATGTTCCATCAGTACCATCGCTCTTTACTCCGCCGATGTTGATATTCGTGAAATCGTTGTAAGTGCCACTCTCCTTTGCCGTTATTCCCACTTTGGGCGGAGCGGGATGATTATTCACCTTTATCCAGAAACAGGATAAGAGTTCTTTTGTTTGCTCCCTGGTCAGTGTGCCTTCAGCTATTTCCTTATAGTAAAACGGAGCCAGGTGCTGGTCAAAATGGCCAGGGTTCATTGCATCCCAGCCATTTAACTCTGTAATTGTGCCTAGGTGGACAAACCAATACATCTGTATGGCTTCCCAAAGGTTCCGGGGCGCATGGGCAGGCACCCGGCGGCAGACTTCTGCAATCTTAAGTAATTCCGCAACTCTCGTTGGATTGCTTTCTTCGGCTGCCAGTTTTTCGGCGTAAATCGCATGACGTTCCGCAAAAATGATCACAGCATCACATGAAATATCCATTGCTTTCCACTGTTCAGCCTTGTCGGTTGCATCCGGGTCGCTCATGTAATCAAGGGAAGCAAGATGAGTAGCAATTTCCTTTTTGAAGTCCAGCATACCCTTTCGGTAGATTTTCCCGTCAAGGGCTGTATGACCCGGGGCTCTTTGCTCCATAAATTCGGTGAACAGGCCGGCTTCATAGGCGGCCCTCCAGGCCGGGGGAACGTGCGCGAAAATTCGATCACGCTGTGTTTTTCCCTGCCAGTAGGGGATCACTTCTTTTTCATAAAGATCAATATCTTCCTGGCTGATCGTGTACCGTTGCATATTGCGAGTGTTGAGCACATGGAAATCTTCAACACTGTGACAGGTGAGCTCAGGAAAAGTAGGCACACACCTGGGCTTTGGCCCTCGTTCCCCAACAATCAGCTCACCTTCTCCAATATAAATAGTTTTCTTTTTACAGTGATCAAGGAAGTTCAACGCCCTCAACACAGGGATAGAGTATTTCCCGTAGTTCTCTTTATAGAATGCGGTTTCATGCAGGGCCCGCTCAATAGTCAGGGAAGGTTCGGTCTCAACGCTGAGTTTCCGGAGTTTTTGAATGCGTTCATTCATTCCCGGACCGATAAAATTATTTTTAGGTGGATAGAAGTTTCCCTCGGTAGTTGATGACCTTTCCGGGTTTGTGGTATGAGGAATTATTTTTTCAAACATGGTGATCCATTTATAAAATTTTCAACAGGAATTAGGAATGCAAGGAAGATTTGTATGATCGTAACAGGATTTTACGCATCATCAAAAATAGCATGGATAAAAGGAAAAGCTTAATTATAGAACATCAGGCACTCGAAAAGGCGTCTGTAGGTTTTGAGCAGGGTTGGAAGATAAATTGATCTTTCACTCATTCTTGTTGGGTTTCTTGCAAAATCTTCATCCCGGGTAGCATGCGTTTTGCAGAAACAAAATTACATCAAAACTGAGAATAATCCATTAACTGTTTGCATTTTAATTATATGAGCTGAATGAGATAAGAAGTATAATGCATTACCCTTTTTACTGTCCTTGCAGTTGCTTTAACAAAACACAGGTGAAACAAGAAGCAATATTTTCCTGAAAGTTTCCTTCGGACAACAATAAACCATTTGACAACGCGATAGTCTAACACCGGAATTTATCAATACAACTATTCCAAAAGAATCTTCTGGTGGAATGAGAACAAGGTGACGTGGGAAGTGCGGGATTTCTTATAATTCATGGAGGTCCGAAGAATACCTTCATTGTGCTTCCTGCTCACCTTCCGTTAAAGCCCGCTTCTTGATCAACCACATCATAATCCATTTCAAACCATAAGCAGACTTCGGTCTGAACTGAAAACCTTTATTATGAAAAGCAGAAAATCAACCATCATAACCATTTTCGTCCTGATCATACTGACTTCATGTTCACATACTCTATACCAGGCTGCAAGTCAATCAAAACCAGTTACCATTGATGGCATACCCAACGAATGGTCCCTTCCCCTTCGTCTGAGTGATGTAAACAGCAAACTTCAGTACAATATAACCAATGATGCGGACAATTTGTATGTCTGTATCCGGGCCACTGAGCCCGAAACCCAACGAAAGATCATTTTCGCAGGCATGGAAATCTGGCTTGATCCAAGTGGCAAGAATAAGCGTGTCACCTGCATCCGATTTCCTCTTCCTGCCGGGAATGATTTGTCACAGGAAAGGAGTGAAAATAACACTCCCGATCAAGCACGTGACCGAGACCTGAAAAAAAGATATTTCGGTAGCCACCAGGAGATGATCTTAAGCGGTTTCGCATCCTCTTTTAACGGAACATTTCCACTGGATAATGGCAAAGGTATCAAGGCTTCCATCAACTGGGACAGCATCGGTATAATGACCTATGAACTTGTAATTCCTTTTAATTCTTTCTACGGTAGAAGCCTTGCATCTCTCGCCATAAGTCCGGTAATAGGCATGCAAATAGTAATCAATGCAGTAAACGAATCTGCAGGCGGAAACAGGCAGCATCAGGGAGGAGGCCAGCACTCCTCTGGCGGACAAATGGGGGAAAACGGTGGTTCATCAGGCCATATGGGTGGAATGGGTGGAGGAGGAAGCCGTGTAGGCCGCGGTCGCATGAGCGGACAGGGCGGTGGTAAAGGAAGCATATATCCAGGCAATGCAATGGAAGAAAACGCCATTAAGTTTAAAATTCGATTGTCCAAATAAAGGAGATATCCAGAATTTTTTTATCCGGATCATGTATTTGGACTGCAAGAAGCCAGGTTTATTGGTAAATCTTCTTCTTAAAATTGATATGCTTTCTTTTCTACCTTCAAAATTTCGATTCAATATCCATTATTCGTTTTGAAAATATCTAACAATCAGGGTAGCAATAAATGATTCAAGAATGCTTAATGGAATCGCGTACAGTAAAAGACCATATGGCAATACATCCAGATTGCCGATAACCACCCACATCATTACAAACGCCATAAACCAGGAAAGAAGAGTTGTTTGTACCAGTGTGAATTTCCTGGCTATTATAAAAATAGCAATAGCTAATAAGAGAGACCAGATTCCCCAGGCTGCCCCATTGATTGGTTCTGAAGGAAAGGTAAGCCCGAGGTCATGGTAATGATTTACCCAGAATGATTTTACTAGAAATTCATT
>JANXXZ010000541.1 GCA_025350385.1 Bacteroidales bacterium | reverse complement strand
GTGATGTTCACGACATCGGCAAAAATATCGTTGGAGTCGTACTTGCCTGTAATAACTACGAAGTGGTTGACCTTGGAGTTATGGTTTCATCGGCTAAAATACTGGAAGCCGCCATACGCGAAAAGGCGGATATCATTGGACTCAGCGGACTGATTACTCCATCCCTCGAAGAAATGGTTCATGTAGCTTCCGAGATGGAGCGCGAAGGCTTCAGAATCCCTTTACTGATTGGTGGGGCAACCACTAGTGAAATGCATACGGCCGTCAGGATTGCACCGGCTTATTCACAACCGGTGATCCATGTCCGAGATGCTTCACGTGCCACAAGCGTGGTTGCAAGCCTGCTCTCAGCCGATCAAAAACCTGGTTTTACAAGAGCGGTGAGTAACAAGTATGCCGATCTGCGACATAAACATGAAAATACCCGTGCCGGTGTTACCTATGTTTCGCTTAAACAGGCGCGAAAAAATAAATTTAATACGGATTGGTCCACTTCTTGGCCGGTTAAACCCCTTTTTACTGGTATCAAACGCTTCACCTCATACTCATTGGAGGAAATCAGCCACTTTATTGACTGGACCTTCTTTTTCCATGCCTGGAAGATCAGCGGGAAATACCCCCAGATTTTTGAAGATCCGTTAAAGGGAACAGAAGCTAAAAAACTGTTCAACGATGGACAGGATATGCTTAAAAGAATCATAGCCGAAAACATGGTTCAGGCCGACGGAGTTATAGGATTTTTCCCTGCCCGTTCAATGAATGATAGCGTGGAACTATATGATGAAACTTCTGGCAAATACACACATTCATTTCATTTTCTCAGGAACCAGGAGGAAAAGGAACCGGGCATCCCCAATTTGTGTTTGTCCGATTTCATAGCACCTTCCGGATCAGGAATTCCTGACTATATGGGGTTTTTCGCGGTAACAGCTGGCTTGGGTATCGAAAAACACGCCGAGAAATTTATCGAAGAAAACGATGATTACAGTGCCATCATGGTGAAGATACTGGCCGACAGGCTTGCGGAAGCTTTTGCTGAATTGCTACATCAACGTGTAAGGAGGGAATTCTGGGGATATACCCCTGACGAGGATTTGCCTCTCGATAAAATTCTCAGCGAAGAATACCAGGGAATCAGACCGGCTCCCGGTTACCCGGCATGTCCTGAGCATAGCGAGAAACGTTCCCTTTTTGAATTGCTTAGTGTTGAAGAAACAGGGATTGACTTAACTGAAAATTACGCCATGTATCCTGCTGCTTCTGTTTGCGGGTATTATTTCGCTCATCCTCAGTCGCAATATTTTAATGTTGGCCGGATAGGTCGTGACCAGGTAGAAGATTATGCCAGCCGGAAAGGCCTCACTGTGCCAGAAACTGAGAAATTGCTTGCTCAGAATCTTAATTTCTAGTTGTTAAATGGATTTTTAAAAAAGCAAAATTGTAAGAATCATGTATCCAAAAAGTACATTATGTTATTGATAGAAAATAAATTAAGTAAATGAAAGTTACCGAACATATTGCCCGTCGGAATGGTAAAACCCTTTTTACCCTTGAATTACTTCCGCCACTCAAAGGAGAAAACATTGAAGCCATAAACCAGACAATTGACCCGCTCATCGAGTTCAATCCAGCGTTTATCGATGTTACTTACCATCGCGAAGAAATTGTTTACAAGCAACGGGAAGATGGATTGCTTGAGCGTCGCACCATACGCAAACGTCCTGGAACCGTAGGTATTTCAGCAGCAATCAAATACAAGTATAATATTGATGTGGTTCCTCATATTATCTGTGGTGGATTCAGCCGCGAAGAAACCGAAAATGCCCTGATCGACCTTTACTTTCTTGGTATAGATAATCTGTTATTAATCCGTGGTGATAACCCGGTCGGGGAAAAAGTTTTCAAGCCGGAAAAAGAGGGTAATGCGCACGCTATTGACCTGGTTAAACAGGTTATTGATTTGAATAACGGGATTTACCTGGAAGAAGAACTTATCAATCCTATACCTACCGATTTCTGTATTGGGATCGCAGGCTATCCTGAGAAGCATGTGGAATCGCCCAATATGATTACTGACATAGCACATCTGAAAGAGAAAGTGGATGCCGGAGCAGATTACATCGTAACCCAAATGTTTTTCGACAACCGGAAGTTTTTCAAATTTGAGAAAGCATGCCGTGAGGCTGGAATTCACATCCCGATTATTCCGGGACTTAAACCACTTTCTCTGAAATCCCAGTTATCTGTCCTGCCTAAAACATTTGCCATTGACCTGCCGGAGGACCTGGTGCTGGAAGTCGAAAAATGTGCTGATAATCAACAGGTGCGGCAGGTAGGAGTGGAGTGGGCAATTCAACAGAGCCGCGAACTGATTAAGTTTGGAGTCCCGGTTCTGCATTTCTACAGCATGGGGAAAAGCGATAACATCCGCAAAATTGTACAGGAAGTATACTAGGTTTCCTTATCTTTGAGGCTGTGACCGGCTCTTCAATACCGGGCATTGTGATTGATTTCATTTCAAACAGCCTTTATGTCATTATATTCAGCTATTCTCAATAAGAGCAGCAAGGGGAAAAAGCAGCTGGCTGTCCTTGTTGATCCAGATAAACTTGGAATGAGAGAAATTGAAAAACTGGCTGCTATCTCTGCCGGGGCTGGCGTTGATTATATTTTTGTCGGAGGCAGCCTACTTATTAATAATCAATTGGATCTCTGTGTAAAAACGCTCAAGGAAAATACCCATTTGCCCGTGGTTCTGTTTCCGGGAAATACCATGCAGATGAGCTGGAAGGCCGATGCTATCCTGTTTTTATCTCTCATTTCGGGACGAAATGCCGAAATGCTCATTGGCCGTCACGTAATATCCGCTCCTTACCTGAAAATCAGTCCGCTTGAAGTGATTTCCTGTGGGTATATGCTGGTTGAAAGCGGAAAGCAAACTGCTGTTCAATACATGAGTAACACTTCGCCCATTCCGTCATCCAAAAATGATATAGCGATTTGTACCGCCATGGCCGGCGAAATGCTCGGTCTTAAACTCATTTACCTTGAAGCTGGCAGCGGAGCAATTAATCCTGTCCCGGTCGGAATGATTGAAAATGTTAAAGGAAGTATTACTATTCCATTGATCGTTGGCGGCGGAATACGCACTCCTGAACAGGCAGCGGAAACATGCAAGGCTGGTACCGATATTCTTGTGGTAGGGACTGCCTTTGAGAAAGATCCGGGATTGGTTAAGGAGATATCTGCTGCTATTCATAATTTCTGAGTTAAAATAGTGCCTAAAGTACTTAAAGTTAACAACCTTGCGACAACTTTAGGCACTTCAAACTCTAGGCACTTTAGGCACTCTTTAAACTTAAAAGTTTCTATCTGATAATATTCTAAAACAAAGAGTCCTGATATTTCCTGTCTCAGGATTTCATCGCATATTTGCCTTTTCAATTTATTAGATTCTCACCATACAAACGAACCTATGGCACTCATCCGATTAGCCAGCCTTCTGGTAATCTTGTTCATTTCCCTTATTTCTGCCTCTGCTCAGGAAAAACTACTTTCCATCGACGATCTGATGAACCGAAAACTATATCCTGCTTCACTTTCAAATTTGCAGTGGCGCGATCCACTAACCTTCAGTTGGACGGTAAGAAACAAAATAGTGCAGCAATCTGTGAAATCGGCAACTTCAGATACGATTTTTTCTCTGGACCAGTTAAATGAGGCCTTGGCTGCTACCGGAATGGATAAATTAAAAGCATTGCCATCGTATACCTGGAGTACAGGAAACAATTTTACATTTAACCGGGATGGGAAATATATCATTTATGACCTCTTACTAAAGAAAGCAACCATTCAGAACAGTTTTGATTCTGCGGGAGAGAACACCGATATTGAACCACTTACTGGCCGGGTGGCATACACAAAAGAAAACAACCTTTTTGTATCGGATAATGGATCGAAACTGGCAGTAACCAACGATGCCGAAAAGAATATCGTTAACGGGCAGAGCGTGCACCGCAATGAATTCGGAATTGATAAAGGAACTTTCTGGTCTCCGAAAGGCAGCTTGTTAGCATTTTACCGAATGGACCAGACTATGGTAACGGATTACCCGCTTGTTGACATCAACGAAAGGATTGCTATGGTTAAGAATATGAAATACCCGATGGCCGGTATGCCCAGTCATCATGTTACCGTTGGTGTTTTCAATCCTGAAACCAGCGTTGTCATCTTTCTTAAAACTGGTGAACCTGCCGAACAATACCTTACCAACATCAGTTGGAGCCCTGATGAAAAATATATCTTCATCGCTGTCCTGAACAGGGATCAGGATCATATGTGGCTGAACAAATACGATGCTTCCACAGGTGAATTTGTTAAGACACTTTTTGAAGAAACGGACAAGGTATATGTTGAACCACTGCATGGTTTGAGTTTCCTGAAAACCGACCCATCCCGTTTCATATGGGAAAGCCGTCGCGATGGCTGGAACCATTTGTATTTGTACGACACCGAAGGAAACCTGCTGAAACAGCTTACAACGGGCAATTGGGAGGTCACTGATTTCCTGGGGATGGATCCCAAAGAAACTAAGGTATTCTTTCTTTCTACCGATCCTGATCCGTTGGAAAGGCATTTTTATTCTGTTGTTCTGAAGTCGGGTAAAACCACGAAATATACTTCCGTAAAAGGTACACATTCAATTTTTATCTCGCCTGATGGCAAATACTTCATCGATCGGCTGAATAGTATTGAGGTTGGTTCAAGCTATGAATTGCATAATGATAAGGCCATGAAATTGCGGTCTGTTTTCGAAAATATAAACCCTCTCAAAGATTACAGGCTTGGAGAAACCAGTTTTATTAAGCTTAAAACCACCGATGGATTTGATTTATATTCCAGGCTCATAAAACCGGTAAATTTTGATTCAACCAGGAAGTATCCTGTTCTGATTTATGTGTATGGCGGGCCACATTCCCAGTTGGTCTCGGATACCTGGCTGGCGGGAGCCGGGCTTTTCCTCAATTATATGGCTGAAAAAGGCTACGTGATCTTTACTCTTGATAATCGGGGAACCTCGAACCGTGGTGCCGGATTTGAACAATGTGTGCACAGACAGCTTGGTAAACTTGAGATGGAGGACCAGATGACCGGTGTGGAATACCTGAAATCACTTCCCTGGGTCGATACCGGCCGGATTGGGGTGGATGGATGGAGCTATGGCGGATTCATGACACTTACACTGAAACTTCGTAACCCCGGAGTTTTCAAAGTTGCAACCTGCGGCGGCCCTGTGATTGATTGGAAATACTACGAAGTAATGTATGGCGAACGTTACATGGATACTCCCGGGCAAAACCCGGAAGGCTACAGATCGGCCTGCCTTCTTAATTATATTGACAACCTGGAAGGCAAACTCCTTGTAATGCATGGAGGACAGGACAATACAGTAGTCTGGCAGAATAGCCTGCAGTTTATCCAGCAATGCATAACGGCAGGGAAACAGGTTGACTATTTCGTTTACCCTAATTATGAGCATAACGTTGGAGGGAAGGACCGCCTGCATCTCTTCCGCAAACTGGCAGATTATTATGATCAGAATTTATAATTCAATACCCTGTTAAATTGTTGTTTAGGTTGTGAAACAGGCAATGTATGTATTGAAAGATTACTTGCAGACGGTCAGGATAGTAAAGGTTCACTTGCCTTGTTTTTTCAGAAAATCCACCTTTGAGTGCTTACTGTTTAAATCTTTTACTACTTTTGCACTCCCAAATCTCTCGGTAGCTCAGCTGGTAGAGCAATTGACTCTTAATCAATGGGTCACAGGTTCGAATCCTGTCCGGGAGACTGCATAAATGTGCTAAATGCCTGATTACATTATGTTTTCGGGCATTTTTATTTTTATTCGGAGCATAATTCGGAGCACATTACCAGGGAATCTAAATAAATTGCAATAGTAAAATATAACATAAAAAGCAATGCTTTTGTGGTGAAACATATTTTAAACCTGGCTGAGATATCAATTTAAGATATTGCTGCTCAATTAGTAAGGAAACTAAGGAACTCCCTTCTTTTTTCCTGCCGATCAGCAATATTCCCAAATTAATTCATAATTTTGTTCAAAACAATATTACATTAGTATTGTTGTTCAACTAATAGATAAGTTAAGAGAAACTAATACCATAGTATCAACAAGAAATCAGCCCTCACATTCATCTTCTGATTTTTCGCGATTCTATTATTAATCAACATTCCCGTATAAATTAAAATAACTACTTTCTGACATGCACTTGGAGACAGACACAATAAAAGAAAAAGTAAAAAGCTACATACTTCAATCCGCCTATGCAGGAGAGGATTTAATTTTGGATGACTCTCTGATTTTCCAGGAAGGTTACTTCGATTCAATGGGTTTTGTGATGCTGATTTCATTTCTTGATGAAGAGTTTGGAGTACAGGTATTGGATGATGAACTTATAGAAGAAAATTTTGAATCAATCAATGCTATAATTGGTTTTATTATACGAAAGCAAAACTGATCCGATATGTGTGGTATCTCAGGTATCATTGACTACGGTAAAAAGTCGGACTGGAAACCCATTGTTGAGAAAATGCTCTCTGTTATTGGTTATCGGGGGCCTGATGATAGCGGCATTTACAATTCCCCGTTTGCGACAATCGGGAACGTTCGTTTGAGCATAATTGATATCGAAGGAGGTCGGCAACCATTGTCTGATGCATCAGGAAGGTATTGGATCGTATTCAACGGCGAAATATTCAATTATCGTGAGTTACGCGATGAGCTGCAAAAGAAAGGTTGCAGTTTCAAAACATATTCCGATACTGAAGTCCTCGTTCAGCTTTATGCCTTCTATGGCGCAAAATGCCTTGAGATGTTGAACGGGCAATTTGCATTTGCGGTTTGGGATAAAGTAAGTGAAGAACTGTTTCTTGCCCGGGACAGGGTTGGAATCAGGCCATTGTTCTATACTTCTGTCCGTGGAACCTTTTCTTTTGCTTCAGAGATAAAGTGTTTATTTGAACAGGATGGAGTAGTTCCTGAATTCAACCCTGAAGGATTAATGCAGATCTATACTTTTTGGACCGCCCTCACTCCGAATACAGCATTTAAGAATATTTTCGAACTGTCGCCCGGGGAATTCCTGGTTTATAACAGGGCTGGAATTAAGAAAGAGAAATATTGGGAGTTAAGTTTCGATAACTGCAACTCTGCCTTGTCCTTGCAGGAGGCCGAGGTACATTTCCATGAACTCTTCAGTAATTCTGTGAGAATCCGACTGAGGGCTGATGTTGAAGTTGCCGCTTACCTTAGCGGTGGAATAGATTCAAGTACTACAATTGCCTATATCAATGAAATAGAGCCGGGAGTATTGAATACTTTTTCAGTTGGTTTTGAAGAAGAGGATTTTGATGAGAGTAAATACCAGGCTGAAACTGTCAATTATTTTAACACCTCTCACAAGTCATTTGTTTGTTCATCGGGTGAAATAGCTCGTTCTTTTCCGGATGTTGTCTGGCATACAGAAATACCTGTCATGAGAACTGCTTCAACTCCGATGTTGTTTCTATCGAAACTGGTGCGCGAAAGCGGTATTAAAGTAGTCTTAACAGGAGAAGGGGCTGATGAAATCCTTGCAGGATATAATATTTTTAAAGAAACAAAAATCAGGAGATTCTGGGCAAACCAACCAGGTTCATCAATAAGACCTCTTTTGCTAAAAAAATTGTATCCTTACCTGCCACAGATGAAACTTGCAAATCCAGCCATGTTGAAAATGTTTTATGGATATAAACTTTCCGATGTGGACAATCCGTTTTATTCTCACTTGTTACGCTGGAATAATTCAAATCACATCACAAAACACCTTTCGTCAAGGCTAAAAGAAGATATCGGAGATTACTCCCCATTTGAAGAGTTAACCAATAGATTACCTGATAACTTTAATTCATGGGATTCACTTGCCAAAGCCCAATGGCTGGAAACAACCATTTTTATGTCTGGTTTCCTGCTTTCATCTCAGGGCGACAGGATGGCAATGGCAAATTCGGTTGAAGGAAGATATCCATTCCTCGACTACCGGTTAATAGAGTTTTGTGCTTCTCTCCCGGCCCGGTTGAAATTGAACGGACTGAATGAGAAGTTTCTCCTTAAAAGGCTGATGCGCGGTCATATCCCTGAAAGCATTGCAAAACGGACAAAACAGGCATACAGGGCTCCGATACAGAGCGTTTTTCTGTCAAAACAATCGCCCGCATATGTAAAACTGATGCTTTCTGAACAATTTACTGATCAGGTTGGAGTGTTTAACCATGCTTCACTGCAATCAGTATTGGAACGGATTGAAAAATCCGGGGTTTCCAACGAAGTTGATAACATGCTGATAACGTTTGTCATTTCAACCCATCTGTTGTTTGATCAACTTATGAATAAAAACTCCGGACGTTATAAACCAGCGAAATTATCGAATATTAAAATAGTCGACGATTTCTAAAGCCTTACATATGACTCATGATAAACCCTTCTCAAGAGATATTATATTGCTTAGCGATGTTGAGTATGTTGTAAATGAGATTGTATTAAAATTAAAGCAGGAAGTGCAATTTCATTTGAAGCGGTTCGGTGCAGTAATCGGGATAAGCGGGGGAATTGACTCATCAGTATGCCTCGCCTTAGCTGTAAAAGCATTAGGGCCGGGTAATGTGCTGGGAATCATGCTGCCCGAAAAGGATTCAAGTCCTGATAGTGAACGATTAGCCTTAAAATTGGCTGCCCAATATGGGGTGGAAGTTTTAAAAGAGGACCTTACCCAAATTCTTTCTGGTTTTAAGTGTTATAAAAGGCGTGATGAAGCAGTCAGAAGAATCTTCCCTGGCTTTGATTCATCATCCTGCAAAATGAAGATCGGAATCCGGCAGGGAAGTCTGTACAGTAATCTCCCGCCTGTTTTCTACCTTACCATTTTCGATAAAGAGGGCAATCAACAGGATCACATCTTGCCTGTGAAGGAATACCTGCAAATTGTTGCTGCTTCAAATTTCAAACAACGGTCGCGGATGTCGATGTTGTATTATCATGCTGAATTGCGCCACTACGTTGTAATTGGGACTCCAAACAAGCATGAATATGAGCAGGGCTTTTTTGTTAAATTTGGAGATGGTGGTGCCGATTTAATGCCTATTATAAATCTATATAAATCGCAGGTTTACCAGATAGCAAGTTATCTTGGTGTTCCCGATGAAATTATTGAAAGAACTCCTACAACTGATACCTATTCAGCCGAACAAACGCAGGAAGAGTTCTTTTATCAGATGCCTTTTGAATTAATGGATATTTACTGGTACGGATTTGAAAATGGGTATTCTCCAGAAGAGGTTGCAGCTGTTATGGGAGAAGACCAGGAACATATACAGGCCCTATTTCGCAATTTTGAGCGTAAAAGAAAGACTACTGAATATTTAAGAATGACACCCATAAGTGACTTCTAAGAGAAGTAATTAACATTTAATAAATGGATCATTCCCAATATTATTAAATGCTTCTTTGACTCTTATATCCATATAAAATGTCGACGAATGATCAATATCCCACAACGTCTTCTCGGTGAAGCTTTATTGTTTTCTGCTGAAAAAAATCCCTCAAAGACAGCGATAATCCTCAAAGGGAAAGAATATTCATATTCTGTTCTAAAGGAAAACGCAGTAAACCTTGCCGGGTTTTTAATACAATCGGGACTACAAAAAGGTGACAGGGTTGTGATTTGTATGAATAACTCCTGGCAAACTATTGTTTCAATCTATGCGGTGACAATCGCAGGTGCTGTCTTTGTTATTATCAACCCGCTAACAAAAGCTAATAAACTGGGATATATATTAAATGATAGTGAAGCAAAAATTTTGATAACTGAAACTTTCCTGATAACTGAATTTATTAAAGCAAAGGATTCAGTAAAAGAGATCAGGAAAGTTATTCTTACCGGAAAACAAGGGCAGGTAACTAACCTTCAGGATATTGAATTTGTGAGCTTCGAAAGCATTATTCTGAAGAGTGGGATTGAAATAAAATTTCCAAGAATAATTCCAAATGACCTGGCTGCTATAATATATACCACCGGAAGCACAGGTTTCCCCAAAGGAGTAATGATGACCCATCAATCCATGGTTTTCACATCATGGAGCCTGATTGAGTATTTAAGGTTATCATCTGATGATCGGATTTTGTTGATATTGCCGTTAGCTTTCGATTATGGACTTTATCAGTTATTAATGTCAGCTACTGTTTGTGCGACACTTATTGTTGAACAATCTTTCATTTTTACTGCTTCAGTGTATAAACAGATTGAAAAGTATCGTCCGACTGTGTTTCCGGGAGTCCCAACTGTTTTCGCTATGATGATAGCCGGAAACAAAAAGAGTAAACTTGTATTTGAATCCATCAATAAAATAACAAATACGGCTGCGGCTTTGCCTCCTGGATATATTCCTGATCTGAAACGGATATTTCCGAATGCACTGATTTTTAAAATGTACGGATTAACAGAATGTAAAAGAGTATGTTACCTTGAACCGGAATTGATTGATTTAAAGCCAGGTTCTGTGGGCAAAGCAATTCCCGGGACCGAAGTATTTCTTTTATCTCCCGAAGGCCTTCCTGTACCTGCAGGTGAGCCGGGAATACTTCATATCAGGGGACCACATATTATGTCAGGTTATTGGAGGAATGAAGAATTGAGTGCAAAAATGCTCAGGAAAGCTGAATTGCCTGGTGAAAGGATCTTATGTTCCAATGATTGGTTTAAAATGGATGAGTACGGATATTTGTACTTTTTAGGCAGAAATGATGATATTATTAAATCGAGGGGAGAAAAAGTCAGTCCCGTTGAAATTGAAAATGCATTATATAAAATTGACGGTATAAAAGAAGCAGCGGTGGTCGGCATTCCTGATGAAATTTTGGGAGAATCAATTGTAGCCTACATTACTTCCCATGAAAATACTCACTTGACTGAAAAGGAACTACAGAAAGAATGTTCGGACTTAATCGAGTTATTTATGGTTCCTCAAAAAATTATATTCCTGGATGAAATGCCTAGGAATACTAATGGCAAAATTGACAAATTAAGATTGAAAGGGAGTCTTCTGCGATTAGGAAAAAAATCAAGTAAATGATTTTTCGAGATGAAACATTTATGTATATACTCACAATTTCCTGCTTTTCCGCAATGCCATAATTGTATCTTTGTAAAACCAGATTGATTTTTAGTCAGGCGATCGTGAAGATTTTTTGTACTTTTCAACTTCTCATTAATAAATGCGTACCAGCCTGATGTTGAGATGTATTAAAGGGTTCTTCAAAAAGTTACTCAAAAGGAAATTGAATTAAATGAGGTGATTTTGTCTTTTTGTTCATGTTTAATTGCTAATACGAAAATATTCCTATATGTGTGGTGCGTTGAAACCTAAAATAATTAAGATAATATGATGTTCAATAATCAAAATGTAACAATCAGTCCTAAGGCTACAATCGGGAAAAATGTTCGCATTGGTGACAATACTGTGGTTTTTGATAATGTGGTAATTGAAGACAATGTAACAATAGCACACAATTGTATTATCGGTGAACCTCTAAATGATTATTATTTAAATTCCGCTTATGAAAATCCAATTACTGTTATAGGGGCAAATTCACTGATCAGGAGTCATGCAATTATTTATGCAGGCAATAAATTGGGTGAAAACATAACAACCGGGCATCGGATCACTTTAAGGGAAAACAATACAATTGGGCTAAATACCGTTATAGGAACGAGTGTTGATATTCAGGGAAATGCAATTATTGGTAACTATTGCCGGATCTATAGTAGTGTTGCGATAGCTCCATTATCTCAAGTTGGCAATTATGTTAGTCTTTATGCTTTTGTGGTATTAACTAATGATCCTTATCCACCTTCCAATGACCTGAAGGGTTGTACCATTGCTGATTATACCCAGGTTGCAGCTCATTCTACAATTCTTTCCGGAATTAGAGTTGGGAGTAATTGCCTCATCGGCGTAAATAGTGTTGTGAATCATCATATTCCTGATTATTCTATGGTAATGGGTAATCCTGCAAAATTAATTATGGACGTAAGGAAATATGTCATTCTTGGTAAAGGAAGATTGTATCCGTGGATGTACCGTTTTTCACGTGGAATGCCCTGGGAAAAATTAGGCTATGATAATTGGATGAATAGGGAAAGTAACGTTGATATAAAATGAAATCTCAGATATGTATTTTGAAATATTCCGAAATTGACATCTAATTATCTTTTTTGGCTTTAAATAAAAAGGGACTCGTGATATGCACATACTAACATGGCTCCTGGGTAACCCAAGCCTAAAACTTAAAAATTCGTGCCAACGTCACTTGTTCAGTTATCAAGGTTAATACTTTGTTTATGTGCTCTTTAGTTTCTGGGATCGTGATTTGAACGCTAAAAATGGTTTGGGCAATATTAATTGATTCCTCCGGGCTGAATATCGATCCGTTTTCTTTTAGCTGACGTACTAGTTCCTTATATACTTTGTAAGCCATGAAAGTGATACTGATATGGCATCGATTCGCCGCTGCAGTCGAGGATAGATAGGTCGGATTTTGAGATCATTCTTTGATATACGAAAAGCACGTTCTATTTTCCTAAGATGCTGGTAATTTTCGATTATTTGTCTTGCGGTAAGATTCGTGTTAGTAAGATATCCTGTAAATCCATCCCACTTTGCTTCTTCACTGATTTTGTCGTAATCGATGTTCACCGAAGCTGAGCCTGATATCTTGAGGAACTTGTTATAACCGCGGTTGTTAATATTAGCTTTGGTCAACTTGCCCTTTTTGACTTGCTTCTCCAAACGCCTGACCCCTTTTTCCCTGTTTATCCTTTCCTTAGCAGCCATTTTATCTGTATAACTTACAACGATATTCAGACCATCTTCTTTAGTGATCACAGAGCATCCTCCACTTGATAACTTCAGATCAAGGATTCTTTTTTTAATTCCTGCTTGCTCATGCCTGATCCTTCCTCCAATAATAGACTCATAGTTAGCCTTTATAGGCTCCTGAATGTTTTTTCCTGAAGTTAGCCTACATCTGCTATAACAACGAGTTTCTGAATCTTGTATCACATTTTAAACCCATCTATCACAGGTAAAAGTGTATGTCCTTTATATTTGTTGCCTTCAAATATCTCATAGGCCAGGAGATATCCATCTAAACCAACTAGCAAGCCCAGTACAATTTGAGGATTTTCGGGTTTTCCATCTTTTGAGAACCCGGGTTTTCTTAAATCGTCTTCTTCTTCGGTCTCAAAGTAGAGTGTTGTTGCATCATAAAATACTACACTGATTCGACCACCCAGTCTTTTGAGCGTATGCCGGTAGCTAATGTCTTGAACAAGTTCTTTCTGGGTATTGTGAAGTTTATCCAGGTATCTGCATACGTCATGGACATCCAGATAAAGGAGATGATACCGGGCAAGATACGTTGTGGTTTTGAGCTTACTTACCGGATAGTATATTCTGGCAAGAACCAACTTGCAGAATAAATCATCCGGGATTTGATTAAAACCGATTTTATCAAGATCTTACCCAAGAGAAGTTCGACAACAGAAGCAGTAAGTTGGTCAATCATTTCAAGAATCTTCGTCACCCGATCCTTCTATCTGTCAAAATCGAATGAGCTCTTGTCGGAATGTTCCTCAATCCATTGATGACCATCGGATGCCAATCGATTAATCTCATCAGGATCACAGCTGCATACTAATGTAGTTAGCAATTGGTTGGCCCGGTTTACTTATTGAAAAATCCGGACACTTACCTTCCCGCTCTTATTTTTCTTTTTACCGATAAACATACCCAAACCTACAAAAATAATTTCCCGCTGGTCATAAGATTTTGAATACCGGTTGAGAAAAGAGGTGGTTTTGCTCAAAATATGCCCTGGGTAACCCAAAATCAAATTTTTTAGATAGTTATAACACAGATATACAGATAGTTAATAACATGAGTTAAATAATGTGTTCAAGTCAGGTGTAAAAATCCTTATTTAATTTTCTAAATATCGGAAAACCTGATAAACTGTTCCGCAAATATTGTCACCATTATTGATTAAATAATAAGATAAAGCATATTTGATTGCATAAAAACTTTTTTTTTGAACAGAGAGTTCTTTTTACGTGAAAATCAAGGAAGTATAGAAAAGAAGAAGCATCAGTGTCAGGATTATAAACCCAACAGAAACCCTTATATTTATAGAATCTGAACAAATTAGTTGTCTGGTCATCTATTCCCCTTTTTTTAGTATCCAAATGTAGTAAATAATTATATTCAAAAACCTGATAGTATATTAGAAAGAAACTGCCTTCTATGATGTATGAATTGAAAATATAAAGTTATATTTCGGAAAGGCCAGAATAAAAAGAGTTTAATGCCTTAAAGACATTTTATGTTATAAAGATAGCGCATTGCATTTTTTTTGTAAATTATAATTATTTTATAAAATTGTTAATAAATAAGCCCAAAATGTTAATATGTTTTCTTTTGATAAGAAAACTTTTACAATTCATAAATAAATTAGCTTCAGTAGAAAGTCAACTGAAAAAGAAAATTATCGTTGTAATAATCAACTAGTTGGCAAAGCCTTATGAACGAAGAATCAAATTGACCTGCATAAAAAATATCCAATACATTATTTCATTTTACTATGTCTAGGAAGTCAGTTATAAATTGAAACTAAATACATCCTAAAAGAGAGCATCAGTTTTGATTTCTTACATAAAATAAATATTTATCTAAAGAATTATTGTCCGCTACCCCTAACAACAGCGCGGATCGTTTTTATAGCAAGAAAGAAGTCCTGTTCTAATGACCAATTATCGATATACTGAAGATCAAGTTTCATCCATTCTTCAAAGGAAATACTATTCCGCTGAGGCATAGTTTGCCATATACACGTTATACCAGGTCTCATTGATAAACGACGTAACTGCCAGGCCTTATATTGTTTAACTTCGGTCATTATAGGGGGACGAGGTCCAACAAGAGACATCTCTCCTTTGAGTACATTGAAAAATTGTGGCAACTCATCCAGACTTGTTTTGCGAAGGAATTTTCCTACAGATGTAATCCTAGGATCATTTTTGATTTTGAATACAGGTCCGTCCATCTCATTTTGCTCCAAGAAATTAATCTGCAGTTTCTCTGCACCTTTAACCATGGTCCTGAATTTATACATATAAAATTCTCGTCCATGCAAACCAACTCTTTTTTGTCTATAGATTATAGGTCCTTTTGATGAAATTTTAATGGCTGATCCTATTAATAATAGAAAAGGTAACCAAAGAAGAATTACAACTAGAGAAATTGCAAAATCAAAAACGAATTTCCAACTCAATGCATAACGGTTCGAAGGAGTATTTTTATATGTTATGAATGGACTTCCATCAAAATGATTTAATTCTGCTGGAATTGTTGAAAGATTTAACAAAGGCGAATGTAATCTGAATACAACGCCAATCTCTTCGCAAGCACTTATAATCTGCTCAATCTCTTCCTGATTGATCAAATTCTTGCAATAAAAAACTTCATCAACAATATGAAATTTAATAAGGTTTGGCAATTGAGAAATTTTATTCAAAACTGGAATGCTTGAACTGAATTTATCACTAATATGCTTTGAATCGGAGATAATCATTGTAACATTATATCCCCATTCCATATGATCAATAAATTTTTCAATGAAAGTATCGCAATTATCATCAGCAACAATAATAATATTGGTTAAGTTACGGCCTTTCTTACGCTGATGAAGATAATATTGATTAGCCAATACATACGAAAGAAAAATGCATACCTGATTCAAGCATGCAAAAATAAGAATGACTTCCCTTGAAATACTAGATAAATTAAAGGTATTAATTAATACAAACAAAATACCAGTTCCAATAATAATAAACATAATACTTTGCTTGAATAATTTGAGATAATGATTTATATGATATATTTTTAACAAGTCGGTTTTAGATAGTCCAAAGAACCAAATTGGGAGTAATAAAAGCAGAAGAGCAAGGTATTCGGAGGTATAAATTATCCCTGAATTAATAAATACCTGAGCAAGTTTAATGGCAACAATAAATGTAAGAAGTGTCAGGAACATTATATATATTCCAAACATTGAGGCACTTATGCGTTCATTTTCACGTATCATAATAAGTTCCGTGATGGTTGATATTGATAAATTAGGTAATTAAGATAATGTTACAGTCACTTTTGATGAACGGAGTTTGCCTAGTTTTACCATCGTTTACTGGTAACTATTTTTATATTTAAACTTGTCTTACAAGTATTAATATAAGCAATATCCTTTAGGTCAAATTCTGTGCCTAACATCATAATATCCATATTGTCAATAATATGAATATTGGAGATTACAAAGCCAGCTTTAATTCTGTCCCATTTTGAAAATATTATGCTCCATTAAAGTACACTTTTTTAGATGAATTTTTTCATACAGAATAAACAAATCTGCTCAAGTTAATAATTGAATTCCATAATACCACAAATAATTTACCTAAGGCTAATCTCTTCCAGAATAGTATAAAACAATTAGAGAATATAAATGAAGCAAAAATTACATAATCCTCACTAATTGCTAGGAACTTACAAATAATTTCAAAAAAAGGCATTTGCATAATAAGTGATTCTAAATCAGCATTTTGAATAATTTTTTCAGACTAACACCCGTAGCAAATATATTTAGTTAATTTTGCAGTGTCCTGGAAGTTATACAATCATTCTCTGATGTTTTACTATTTAGGATAGTTAATTCATTTCGTTGAATTTTCTTCATTGGTTGTTTATCAGTCAGATATAGTAAACAAACAACTATTTTGCTGCAAAGAACCTCTCATGAAACAACTATTGAAAGTATAATATGCTGGTAATCTAAGGAATGTTCTTTTTTTCATGTCTTTCGGGATGTAGCGCAGCCTGGTAGCGCGCTTCGTTCGGGACGAAGAGGCCGCTGGTTCGAATCCAGTCATCCCGACTAACTAAACCTGCTTGAATACTCAACAGGTTTTATATTGAGTATTAGCCACTTTAGCTCAGTTGGTAGAGCAGCTCATTCGTAATGAGCAGGTCGTGGGTTCGAGTCCCATTAGTGGCTCAATAATATTTAGTTAATGATCTATATATTTAATTCTGCAGATAGTTTTTTAGTGCATGCATGAATACTAACAATTAACTGCTATTCATTTATAGATCAATAGATTAGTTATTTATCATATATAGATAAATATAAATACTAACGTGTAGTGCGGTTGAAATTGTTAACAAGAAAGTTAATAAATATAAACAAAGTAAGTTATGCATAGTACTGTATAACAGTATATTAGATGTAGTTTTTACCACAAAAAGACATCTGCTATGCATAACTTACGTTCAAATTTCGACAA
>JANXXZ010000505.1 GCA_025350385.1 Bacteroidales bacterium | reverse complement strand
GTCATTCGGCTGACAGTAAGTTGTAAGGGTGTCATTTTAATAGACAATTGTATTTATAAGTATAAATCACTTAGTAACTCATCATTCGTTAACTGATCGAAGCGTTCTCATGAGCTCCTTTAAAATAAATAATGGGCGAACTATCGGTGTTCAATATTAATAATTTGCTGTCAATGAATTACGAATGATAGCCGACTAATTTATTTGCTGGAATTGATACCTTTAGCCTATTGGTTATCTCATGCCGTGCTGTCTCCTCCTTTTTTACTTATGCGCAATTTTAAACCTTAGACCGGGCTTTTCTGAGCTAAAATTCTATTCTGTTATTCCTTCAAGGGCAAACATAAAGGAGTAGGTAAGTGCAACATCTTTCAGGTATTTGAACCTTCCTGAAGCGCCTCCGTGTCCTACGGCCATATCAGTATGCAGTAATATCAGGTTCTGATCGGTTTTGTATTCGCGGAGTTTAGCCACCCATTTTGCCGGTTCAAAATATTGTACCTGTGAATCATGGAGGCCTGTCATTACGAGTATGTTGGGATATGCTTTCTTCTCCACGTTATCATAGGGCGAATATGATTTCATGTATAAATAGGCATCTTTATCAGCAGGGTTACCCCATTCGTCATATTCGTTGGTAGTGAGCGGGATGGAAGGATCGCTCATGGTTGTGAGAACATCAACAAAGGGTACCTGGGCTATTAAACCGTGCCAGAGTTCCGGTTTCAGGTTGGTTATGGCGCCCATAAGTAGACCTCCTGCACTTCCACCCATGGCGTAGGTATGAGCAGGTGTTGTATATTTCTCTTGTATAAGGAACTCAGCGCAGGATATAAAATCGGTGAAAGTGTTCATCTTATGCATCAGTTTGCCGTTTTCATACCAGTACCGGCCCATTTCCTCACCTCCTCTTATATGGCCTATTGCATACACAAATCCGCGGTTCAGCAGGCTAAGGCGTGCGGAACTGAAACTGGCATCCATGCTGTAACCATAGGAACCGTATCCATAAAGTAAAAGCGGGGCTTTGCCGTTCTTTTCAAACCCTTTTTTATAAACCAGCGAGATTGGAATCCTGGTTCCATCTTTGGCTGTGGTATACAGGCGTTCCGTAACATAATCCTCTGTTTTGAATCCTCCCAGGACTTCCTGTTGTTTCATCAATTTTTTATCGCCGGTGAGCATATTAAAATCATATACTGATGATGGGGTGGTAAGTGAGGCATAATTATAGCGAAGCACATCGGTGGAATAATCAGGATTTTCGCCTACAGAAGCCTGGTAAGCGGGTTCCTCGAAAGGCAGGTAGGAATCTTTATTGGTTTTCAGGTCACGGATGCGGAACTGTTTCAACCCGTTTTTGCGTTCGGTGACAACCAGGTAGTTTTTGAAGGGCTCTGTACCTTCAATCAATACATCCGCCCGGTGAGGAATGATTTCTTTCCAGTTTTCCCGTTCAGTTTTGCTGATATCTGTCTCCATCAGCCTGAAATTCAAGGCATCCAGGTTGGTGCGGATAATGAACTTATCGTTCAGCTGTTCCACGTCGTAAAGGACATTCTTTATTCTGGGCTGAAATAACCTGAATTTAGCATTAGGGTTGGAAGCCTCGAGAAACCTGACCTCCGATGACAGGGTGGCCGCGGATGTGATAAAGATGTACTTGTCGGATTTGCTTCTCCAGACATTGATGTAATTTGATGGATCTTTTTCGGTATATACGATCTTGTCGGATGATTCAGGAGAACCTGTTGTGTGACGGATGATCTTTTCGGTGAGCAGGGTAACGGGATGATTCTTTACATAGAAGATCGTTTTGTTATCACCGGCCCATACAGGATTTCCATTGGTCCCGGTGGCTATTTCCCGACTGATTGTCCCGGTTTCCAGGTTCTTGACATAGAGGGTGTATTGCCGCCTTGAAACGGTATCGATGCCATAAGCCAGTAATTTGTTGTCCGGGCTGATATCAAAGCCTGCCGCTGAAAAATAATTATGTCCTTCAGCCATTTTATTCACATCGAGTAATACCTCTTCGGAACCGCTCATACTCCCTTTTCTCCTGCAAAACAGGTAGTACTCTTTTCCTTCTTCCATCCGGGTATAATAGAAATAGCCGTTTTTAGACCAGGGAACAGTTTCGTCCTTTTCCTTGATACGGGCTTTCATTTCATTGTACAGGTTTTCCCTGAAAGGCTTTATTCCATTCATCATGGTGTCGAGGTAAGCATTTTCGGCTTTCAGGTATTCTACGACTTTAGAACTATCCGGTCCTTTTTTAAAATAGTCGCTCAGCCAGTAATAATTATCCATCCGGGTATCGCCATGGGCGATGAGTTCTTTCGGTTTCTTCTCACAAACGGGTGCTTTCACTTCGGGCCATTTATAGGGTTGGTGGGTTGTGGTCTTTTTCTGGCAGGCACTCATCAGAATCAACGTGCTCATGAAAACGAGTATTCTATTCATTTTACTATCAGATTATAGGGTTACAGAAAAATTTCAAAATAGTAAATAAGAGGCCAGTTATGCCGGAAGCTATGAATTAGTTTCATGTAAAGATAATAAATTGGGTAAAAGGAAATAAAGAGTCAATTGTATTTCAAACAGTTGTCATAGGCTTTGTTCGTATGATGGAAAGCAGCTATTCAGTTATTGATAACAAAAGGCTGTGTTGTGCCGGGGACTATCATTCCGGCCGGATATTGATTTTCTGCTACCCTCTGCAATTTCAATTCATTTGATAATAAATTGAATATTTAATTACCTTTGGCACTCAATAGCCCGGGGTGTGGCGCAGTTGGCTAGCGTACTTGCATGGGGTGCAAGTGGTCGTCAGTTCGAGTCTGACCACTCCGACAAATTGATAATAAGGCACTTAGATAATTATATTTGAGTGCCTTTTTTATGCCTAGTGCCAGAAAAGTGTCGATTTATCAATAATGTAACTGGAATTCAAAGAAGGAAGTGTGTAAAATAGTTTGCTCTTTTGAGGGGACATTGTAGTGACTTATTGAAGAACAAAAATCAGTAGTTGTTAATTTTAATGTGTATAAATATCAAACATTTATACTAATTTTGTTGTTTTCTAGTTAGTTTTGTAAATTGAAAGCGACATTATTATGTTAGATCAAGAATTTAAATATTATTTGGATCATAAAAATGATTTGGTAAAAACTTACCTCGGTAAGCATATAGTAATAAGAGGTGAAGAGGTAATAGGAGTATACGATAATTTTCAAGAAGCTTATTATTCATCATTGAAAACTATGGAAATCGGTACTTTTCTTATTCAACTTTGTGATAAAGATGATAGTTCATATACCCACACTTTTCATTCACGAGTATCATTTGCATAAATGAATGGATTTCAGTCGTTTACATTAAAATCACCAGGTGGTAGGCTCTTGGTTCTAAAGACAGAATGTGGTGTAAGCGTGGCGTTTAACCCGGATACCACAATTGTTCACCCAAAACCTGAAAAATATATTGCAATTTGGGATACGGGAGCAACTGGAACGGTTATTACAAAAAAGGTTGTTGATAATCTTGGTTTAAAACCTATTGCTAAAGCCATTTCATATCATGCCAACGGTTCAAGCGAAGTTAATGTTTATGCAATAAATCTAATATTACCAAATACTGTAGGTTTTTCAACTTTGACGGTGACAGAGGGCATATTACGGAATGCAGATGTTCTAATTGGAATGGATGTTATAACCAAAGGTGATTTTTCAATAACGAACGTAAATAACAATACTGTATTTACTTTTAGATACCCATCTATTAAGGAAATAGATTATACCAAAGAAGGTAAAGAGCTTGAATTGGCTAAATATAAGCACTTAAGGCCAAATGATATATGTCCATGCGGAAGCCATAAAAAATTTAAACATTGTCATGGAGCAGCAGTACGCTGATATTCTCAGATAAAGCTTATTTAATCATTTTAAAAAATCTACTTTCAAATTTATACTCCTATAGGCTCTTCCCTGCCAGTTATCGCAATTAATTACCTCTATACAAAGTGACACTTAAAGGCATCAGTATACCTAGAATGATTTATTTATAACCTGTGAATCTATATTCACTACCTGCTTTATTTCTCACTAGGGGCTTCCGATAGATATGAGTATATGAATTAATCATAATACTAGGATTCAGCCAGTTTGAGTAAGTGATGTGCTCAACAATCTAAAGCAAAATGATTTCTTAACAGATTTCAAGACATCACAGCCAAATTGTCAGTTTTCTGATAATTTTTCACGGAATCAGCTCTTTTGGAGGAATGGTATAATTTATGGAAAGAACCGGAAAATCTCTAAATTTACCGCAATAAAATAACTACTGCTAATGAATACAGATTCTCAAGGTCTCGAATGCCTGATTATTGGATCCGGACCCGCCGGATATACTGCTGCTATTTATGCCGCACGTGCTGATCTTAAACCGGTTGTATACACCGGCCTGCAAATGGGAGGGCAGC
>JANXXZ010000343.1 GCA_025350385.1 Bacteroidales bacterium | reverse complement strand
TTTATTATAAATTTAAAACCACCTCCTTTGGTGGTGGTTATGTTCTGTTGGCTATGCCTGTAAATTAAACGTTACAGAAAAATTGAAGCGTTGAAAAAAGGTAACATAATTGATTACAAAAAAGAACGTTGAAAATAAATGGTAATTCGACATTTGCCCCTTACAGGGGCTTTTTAAGTCCACCTTCTTAGAAGGTGGATTCTTTAATAATATTTGTCTTATCAATCTCAGATTTGTCAAACTTTTCAAGAGTTATCTCAATTCAGATCCAAAGATCGAATCGAATGAATCAATATCCGGTTTAATTGCTACCGGCATCTGAATACAGGGCTGTACTGATCTCAGATCCTTCAACCCGCTACCGGTAAGTAAAACCACATTTTTCGATCCCTGGGTTATTTTATTTAATTCCTGATATTTAAGCATTCCTGCAAAAGCCGCCGCCGCAGCGGGTTCAGCAAAAATGCCTGTTGAACGGGAAAGAGATACTGAAGCCATCAGAATCTCCTCATCAGTTACCGTTGTCCATTCACCCCTGTATTTCTTAAGGAAACTGGCAGCCATATGGAAGTTGCGGGGTATGTCTACTGAAATAGAGTCAGCCATTGTAGTTGAAGGAGTAATTGTAAAAACCTCTTTAGCAATATTGTTAACCAGGTTGCAGCTTCCTTTCGCCTGCACTGCTACTATGACTGGCATTTCATCAATAATTCCAAGTTCCAGCAGGTCTTCAAATCCTTTGTAGACGCCCGATATGATGACTCCATCCCCTACCGGAACAAAGATCCGGTCAGGAATCTGCTGGTTCAGATCACTAAAAAGTTCAAATGAAACTGTTTTCTTTCCTTCGATGGTAAGCGGGTTGTAAGCGGTATTCCGGTTATAGAAACCATACATCTCCGATGCTTTTATACTTAGATTGAATGCCTGGTCATAGTTGCCATCCACAGGAACAATAGTAGCTCCATACATCAAGATTTGCGTGAGTTTGGCTATAGGAGCCGAAGCCGGGACAAAAATAACGGAGCGCTGACCTTGCGAAGCGCAGATACACGCAAGTGATGATCCTGCATTCCCGGTAGAAGCAGCAATAATGGTTTCGATGCCATTTTCGAGTGCCCAGGCAGAAACCAGTGCTGACGCCCGGTCCTTGAAGGAAAAGCTGGGATTCTGTGAATCGTCTTTCAAATAGAGTTCAAATCCCAACTCTTCATGTCCCAAATTCCCAAACCTGAACATAGGAGTATTGCCGATGCGGAGTTTAGGCCAACTCTTTAAATTACTAATTGGCAGTATGGAAAGATAACTTTCATTCTTAAGTTGACTGAATAGTTCCGTGAGAGTGAACTGACTCCTGATTTTGGCGTAGTTGTAAACAGTCTTCAGGACTCCTTTTACAGGCTGACCGGCCTGATTGGTTCGTTCACAGGCAGGGCAGAGGTACATCACCTTATCGGAATTGTATTCTTTTCCGCAATCGTTACATTCGTAATGGAATTTATCTGTCATGTTGTTGATATCCAGATTAATGATGGAAAGAACTATTTTAACAACCCGGTCCGATCATTAAACTCGTTGATCAGTTCATCCCAGCGGGCAGGCTGACTGAAAATCTTTGGCCAGATATGCCTGTCGTCCCATAGTTGCCGTAAATCTTCCACATCTTTACCCTGTTGCTCGATCCAGGTAAAATATTTTAGGTTGTGAATGGCCTTCTGATCCTCGTAAGTGAGGTCTTTCATATGATCCGAAGTGGTTCCAAGCATGCATTTTTCATGATCTTTGGCAGCCTGGAGCATTGAATAGGATCCGCGTTCATCGATAAGTTCCTCAATCCTTGAGCCGTACATTTCGGCTGAATCGGTGGCTATGGTTATAATAATATCATCAGCCGTCATATCAAAATGTTTGGCAGTTTTTATTGCCGACAGGATATTCCCGATGCCTGAGATGCCGATCATATCCAGTTCAGAAATTAACTCCTGAGCAACACCATTTGAAGCTAAATAGTCCAGTCCCTCTTTTTCGTTGAAAAGACGCAACAACCTCATGCAATCCTCATCATCAATAGCTGTAACTACATTCGTGTTTTTCACATTGTGGATCCAGGGTACATGTTTATCGCCAATGCCTTCGATGCGGTGGCCGCCAAAGCCGTTACGCAGCAGGGTGGGGCATTGAAGCGCTTCAGAAGCTACTACTTTGAGATGCGGGAACTTTTTACGCAGGTAATCGCCGGCGGCAATCGTCCCTGCCGAGCCGGTGGCTGAAATATAGGCAGCCATTTGTGAGTCTTTCACAGCAACGTTCCTGTAAACTTCTTCCACCGCATGCCCGGTAACCTCGTAATGCCAGCAACTGTTCCCGAATTCCTCGAACTGGTTGAAAATCATACAATCCTTACGGGTACGTCTGATTTCCCAGCATTTATCATAGATCTCCTTAACGTTCGATTCACAACCCGGAGTGGCAATTACTTCAGCACCAATTTCCTTCAGCCAGGCAAATCGTTCACGGCTCATCTCCTCGGGAAGGATAGCAACAGCTGTTACATCCATTATGTATGAGTCGAATGCGCCGCCCCGGCAATAATTCCCGGTCGATGGCCAGACTGCCTTATGAAATGAAGGGTCAAACTGACCGGTGATGATGCGGGGAGCAAGGCAACCGTATGCAGCTCCAACTTTATGCGCCCCCGTTGGAAACCATTTGCCGAGCATTATCACGATCCTTGCATCAATCCCAGTGAGCGATTTCGGAAGTTCAATATAATTGGGTTTCCCGAATAATCCACCTACTGCCTTGGGTTCATTTTTCCAGGTGAGTCTGAAGAGGTTAAGCGGATGAAGATCCCATAACCCGATTGTTTTCAGCTTCGTTTTGATTTTTTCAGGGACCAGTTCCGGGTTCTGCATCTGTGCGAATGTTGGAAGGATAATGCCTTTTTCGCGGTAACGGTCAACTGCTTTTTGCAGAACTGCTTTATCTACTACTTTGTCGGTGATTGGAATCATAAAAATCGGTTTTCGTTTCGGGATATCCGGATTATTTTTAAAAATGGTATTTGTTTTCTTGTTCTGCTATCTGATCAGTTTAAAATCGACAATAAATTGTCTGAATCCTTCCTCATTTATACGTCGTTATCTTCAACCCTCAATCCGCAATCCGCAATCTGCAATCCGACATCCCTGCATGACTGCAGAGTTTCTTCCTCTATTTCGAGATTTACGTCATACAGGCAGGTGCAATCCGACATCAACTTATTATTAAACTGCCAACTGCATCGCCCCCTTCATAACAACGCTCATTTCAGCAGCGAATGTGAACTGGCATTCCTTCACGCAGGGAGCCAGGAAACTTACATTCAGCAGGCTGAAATCTGCCGGGTTAATTACTGCTCTTACCTGGTCTGTTTCATATACATATTGGTTATCCTGCAAAGTAAGCGTTTTAATACTTTCTTTATGTTTATAAATGAGTACTTCACGACCCGGCAGGCGGCTGAGCAGATAAACTTCATCCTCCTGTTTCAGGGATTGCACTGTAAGGCACAAGCCCGGCTTATCCGTATATGGTTTTCCGCTGCTTGGGCAAAAAGTTTCACAATTGGCGCATTCGTTGCACAAGTCGCGGATGTTCAGAACCTGGTAAGGCTGCTTTACGTTAAATACCTTATCGGCTTCAAAACAGGTACTTCCATCTTCTTTCAGGACGGCTTTCTGGAGCTGATAAGAAACCGGTTCAATTGTGAACCCGAAATTAGCGAGGTTGGGACACACGCTTACACAGACATTGCAGATCTCGTCGCAATTCAGGCAGCGGGAGGCTTCCTTACGCGCTTCCTCCTCACTGAGCGATGCCATCACCAGCTTAAAATTGCGCCGGTCATCCAGTACTGTTTCCCTGGGTGAAATCCCTGGTTCACGGATTGATTTCCGGCGGATAAGTTCAGAGGTATTGATTCTTTTTAGTGAAGTATGGTTATAATCAAGAAGTGAAGGAATTGCAAAATCAGTAATGATTTCGGAAGCTGCCAGTCGCCCGTCGGCAATGGCATTGATGGCTGTGGAAGCCCCACGCAGCGCATCCCCCCCGATATACAGGTTCTTGACGGCTGTTTTATAACTTCCTTTTCTGACTTTAAGTAATTCCTTATCGATAAAGTTGATTGCAAGTTGCTGACCGATTGCAGGGATTACAGTATCACATTCGATTTCAAATTCCGAACCCGGCACTTTAATAGGTGCAGGCCTGCCGTCTTTGCCCTTCATAGCGAGTACATTCCGGCTGCAGATCAGCGCTTTTACTTTTCCTCCTTCAGAAAGAATCCGTTCAGGATTTGCAAGCTCAATAATCCGGATGCCTTCATCAAGCACTGCCTGGAGTTCACCTTTATCTGCAGGCATTTCCTTAATAGTCCTGCGATAAAGGATTGTTACTTTCCCGTCACTTCCAACCAGTCGGTAGGCTGTTCGGGCAGCATCCATGGCTGTGTTTCCACCGCCAATAATTACGACCTGTTTCCCGAGAAGCGAAGGTTTTTCCTGCTTCACATCAAACAGAAACTGCAGAGGATCCAGTACACCTGCTGAGTCAATCCCTTCAATGGATATCCGGGCTGATTCCTGGGCTCCGGCACCAAGGAATACCAGATCATGGTTTAGGCGGATAGTCTCGAAATTATCTTTGTCAATGGTAAAGTTATCATGAAGTCTCACACCTGAATCCAGGATACGTTGAATATCCCGTTCAATGGCGTCATTGGTTAGCCTGAATGAAGGAATAGCTGCTGAAACCATTCCGCCGGCAATATTTTTCTGTTCATATACATCCACTTCGAAACCTGCCCTGGTAAGGAACCATGCACAGGAAAGTCCGGCCGGGCCGGCACCAATGATGGCGGCCTTTTTCCCATTGGAAGCTATGGATTTATTGATTGTTTTGCCAGGGTTGCTTTCAGCGATAAATCGTTTTATTTCGCGGATATGGAGAGATTCATCATAATTAATCCGGGTACATTTCAGCTGGCAGAGATGGTCGCAAACCATACCCGTGACTGATGGGAATGGGTTTGTGGTAAAAATGGTTTCAAATGCGGCTGGAATATTATCCTGGGCAGTTTGAAACATATACTCCGGAATATCCTGATGAGTGGGACAGGTATCAATACAGGGAGCATGGATGCAATCGAAGTAGCTCAAAGCCCGCTTTGTCTTGATGCTTGGTTCGGTGAACGAAGTTTTTTTGTAGGCGTGATTTTCCGCAACACGGTTGGCATACATGTTTAAATTAACCAATGCAGCTTCGGTAGCTGATTTTCCGGGATGGCCGCAAGTTTTTACTATAAATTCTTCTAAATTTCCGGCTTTCCTGCCAGTAAATTCGTTGCGCAGATTGTCAAGGTATTGCCAAAAGCGCCCATAACCACCAGGCTTTAACAAATCGCTGCACACTGTGGCTGGTTTAAGCCCGCAGGCAATTACATCTGAAATATTAAAACAATCTACTCCGGCTGAAAATGAAACATCAAGCTTTCCATCAAAATCGTTCTGAAGCTTTCGGGCTACCCGGATGCTGATAGGGTGCAATGCCCGCCCGCTCATGTACATCATGTTTTCTTTCTCGCTGAAAACCTTTTTGTGGTTAAGACTTTCCAGTGTATTGGTGAGTTTGACGCTGAAATGTAACCCCTTAGTCTCTGAAGCTTTTCCAAGCGCAATAAGGATTTCAAGTGCATCATGGTATTTCAGGTCATGTTCAAATGCCAGGTCTGGAACCTGGGTCATAAAACCAAGCTGATCATTCAGTATCTGGCGCAGTTCAACTGGTCCGAGTAAGGTTGGGTTGAGTTTTATCGTGGTATGTAGCTTCTTCCCGTTGATCAGGTATAGCCCGATTTTGCCGATTTCATCCGGTGGACAGCCATGCATGGTGCTGAGTGTAATACCGTCGGAGATGCAAACCGGTATATTAATGTTATCAATCTGGGGATAGATTTTCCGGATGGAATTCCTGGCTTCGGCAAGTTCAGCAGTGCAATCCTGCATCTTATCAAAGAACCATTGCACATTTTCATTCAGAATCCCTTCGAGGTTATACCCGACACTCATATTGAAAATCGTTCCCAAAGGCCCGTCAAATCGTAGTTCCTTCCGTAATATGTGAATGATGATCCA
>JANXXZ010000475.1 GCA_025350385.1 Bacteroidales bacterium | reverse complement strand
AAGTATAAATGCAGTACTTATTCACCAAAATTTATCTCAATCTGAACGGTTAGCCCAATTAAATAAAATTGCCATTACTCAAATGAAATCATTGGTGAATAATGCCAGCATCAAAAAGTTAAAATAAATGGATTTAAACATATTCAATACCGCCAATTTATTTGAAGCAGCTACCCATCTGTTTCAATCGTTGGGTATAAAACTCAACTCCAATACAGCAGAACCACTGCCTGTAAATGAGTTGCTTAAACAGCATTACAAAGACAACGACACTTTTAAAACCATTGGCAAAACTTATTTCATCGGAATAATTGACAACACCGTTTTTCTGTGTTTTCAGAAATTCAAGCTAGAAGTGTTGGAGAACTTCCAATTAAAAAAGCTAAATCCGAATACCAGAAGTCAGTTTCGACAATGGCAGATTATATTTTGCAACTTAAAAAGGAGGTAAATGATTCAACTTTCTTTGAACGCCTAATTGACGCAATGGTTTATGAATTGTATTTGCCCGAAGAGATAAAAGCAGGGGGTGCAGAAGTATTAAAGTATTTGGGTGTCACACTGAGCGGAGTCGAAGTGTTACCTGAACTGAAAGAAGGACAAGACGATAAGAATTTGAAAACCATAGAAAAGGTTTACAAAGAACTATCGGACCCCAAGCATCCTATCAGTGCGGCATTGCTTAAACTGCTAACCATTGAAGAAGTAAACATCATAGAAGGAAGAAAATAGCATAGCCTTCAAAAAAAACGCCACCCACAGCCGAAACTCAATTACACGGAAACTCAATACTGACAATGGTTTGCAAGGACTGACAGACAGAACAGCAGCCGGTAACAGCGGTTTTGCAAAAAAGCAGGTTCAGTGGTTAATTGAACATTCTACCTCGCATCAACTTTTGTGCTATGTTGACAGTTTTGAGCCCCGAAATCCGCTTCTTCGCAAAGCCGCCAACCGTTACCAGGATTCCACCCTCTTCTTTCTCCTTTATCTTCCTTATACCTTCGAGAGAAGGACATTCAAATTTGCTCCTTTAAAAACCTTATCGGATGATCCGGTAAATAATTGCAGCCTGCAAAAACGCCTTTGCCAATGGATCGGAAAGGGGATTTTTCCTGTCCATGCGTTCAGGATGCCACTGCACGGCCATGAAATAGCCTTTATCCTTCGGATCAATCCATTCAATGGCTTCGGGCAATCCATCGGGAGCATAAGCCGAGACCCTGATCCCATCACCTGTCTTTTCAATTGCCTGGTGATGGTTGGTGGTTACCCGGCCGGTATCAGTCTTGCTGACTTCTATCAGCAGCGTTTCTTTCTCAATTTTAACAGTATGGAAGCATTTGGTGTAATCTTCACAACGGTGCATCACTTCCGAAGGATGATCAGTTGGGATATCAACCAGCAAAGTACCGCCCATGGCTACATTCAGGATCTGCTGTCCGCGGCAGATTCCCAGGATGGGCATTTTCATTTTCATCGCTTTATCGATAAGCGCAAATTCAAGGGAGTCGCGGGCAGCGTTGGTTTCGCAGACCCCGGAATCACATGTTTTCCCGTACCGGGAAGGAACCACATCTTCGCCACCGGTAAAGATGATCCCGTTGCAGTTTGCAAGCAGGCTAACCGCAGAATCCTCTGTAAGTCCTTTCAGGTCAATGAGTACAACAGTTGAGTCATTCCTGTGAATCCAGTTGATGTAATTATCAGATGCTGACGATAACGCAATCCTGACCGGATGATTTCCTGCAGGCGAGCAGCCTGAAATCAGGGCGATAGCAAAAAGGATCATTACTAATTTGAACTTGCTCATACCTGTATACTATTTATTACTTTGATTTTTGAAGTAGCTTTTTAAATAATAATGAAGGCTTTATCGGGATTCGGAATTTTGAAAAAGAGATTTCATCCGCAGAAAATAAGAGGTCACTGAAACCTTAATCCCTTTCAACTATTCTACCTACCTTCCTTCCTACCTTCCTGCCTTTCGACCTTCCTACCTTCCAACCTTCCTGCCTTCCTACCCCGACATCCTAATATAACAAATGTACTTTCTCCTTATTTTTCCAACCTGCATCATATTTACTATCCACAAAGTAAATCAGCAGATCGGCATCATACCGGTTATCGGAAAACCAGATTTTCTTCCTGGCGTCGTACTGACTGCCGCAGAAAAACCAAAGCCCTTTGTTCCCCTCTGCGTCATATTGTCCGCTTACTTTATATATCAGAAGATCAGCGTCATACCTGCTGTCGACTACAAATACTTTGAAGTCGGCATCGTACCGGCTGTTCACACTGAAAACCTTTTGAGAGAAACAATCACGGAAGCAGGTAATGAACAATATCAGAACAAGAAATCTAACTAATTGCAGTTTCGGGACTGGAAGCATATACCTGAAATTTATACCGAAAGTAGGGAATTTCAGGGAAGTCTGCAATTCATCGATCACTGAGAAGTTATTTATCTGTTATCATTATTGGTTATTAGCTATTAGTTAATGGTTATCAGTTATTAGTTATTAGTTATCAGTTATCAGTTAATTTTCTGTTTCTGTGCCCTTTGGCACGCTCACCCGCTCTCTCGCTCACCCGCTCCCTCGCTCACCCACTCCCTCGCTCTTTCTTAACTGATATCTTTTTTAAATCGAATTTTCAGTAAAACTATCTCATAACCCGAGATAAAAATCTTCCGTAAGCAACTTATACTCTTTAGTATAACTTCCATCTGCACACCTGATAATGAGCTGGTTGTTGGAACAAGGAACAGGCTCTTTCCTGAGTTCAACAAGAAGCCGGCTTGCAGGCTTTCCTTCGCGTGGCTTTACCTCGGTTACGCGTGTAGCATACAGACTATATTTCTTTGCTTCAGCCAGCCAGGCTTCTTGTGCATCGCATGGAAAAATAAGATTGATACGACCTGAAGATGAGATGAGTTTTGCAGCTCCTTGTATGAGATCACCTGCAGGTAATGTTTTGTCATGACGGGCCTGGTTTCGCCTGGGATCTGGCGCCCGCAGAGACCTTGAAAAATAAGGAGGATTGCTCACAATAAGGTCGTATTGTGATTGCCTGTAGGAAACAAATTCCTGGAAAGAGACTGTGTGAACCTCAATTCTGGATGACCAGGGGCTGAGCCGGATATTCTTACCGGCCAGGTCTGCTGTCTCAGCGTCAATCTCAATGGCATCAATACTTGCTGAAGACCTTTGGGCCATCATCAGCGCAATAATCCCGGTACCTGTCCCGATATCAAGAATAGTTTTTACCTGGTTTATGTCAGCCCAGGCACCCAGCAGGACGGCATCCGTACCAATTTTCATGGCTGCGTTTTCGTCCGAAAGGCTGAAGTGTTTGAAATGAAACATACATTATTGGAAAACCAGGTCGAAAATAGTTAAAACCCGTATCAGAAAGAAAATTTATTAAGTGTTGATTCTATTATGAAGAAATACCTGCGTATTTGTTTCAGCTTATCTTTGAATAGCCGATTTCCGGTGACTTATTGAAGATAAAGATCAATCAACCCTTCCGGAGCCTCAATAGAAATAATTCTGTTTTTCTTATCGATTTCCTTAATAATATCTTCGACCAGGGGGATCAGTATTTCTTTGCCTTCGTGATCAATCTCGAGTAGTTCCTGCATTGGCATTTCAAGCAAGTTCGTCACCAGCCCGATTGGACCATGAATATGGTCGGTTACCAGGAATCCTGTAAAATCAAAGTCATAGGCTTTGCTGGCTTTAACCTTGGGTTGCATGGAAAGCGGCAGGAAAAGTTCTGTGCCCAATAATGCCTCGGCATCGGCTGTTGTGTCAACATCAAGCAGTTTGACCAGGACCTGGTTTTTAGGTTTCATTTCGATCCGGGCAATAAAAAATGGAATCAGGTTCTCATGGATTTTGATGAACACTGATTCCAGTTTTTTGTACCTCTCGGTACTGTCGGTATCAAAAAAAAATACCAGCTCGCCGTTTGAACCGCTTGTTTTGACGACTTTTCCCAACAGGAAAAACTCATCCTGGTTCATAGGTGGTTATATTATGCTTTTTCTTCTTCGGTAGTTTCT
Source organism: Bacteroidales bacterium (assembly GCA_025350385.1). Lineage (GTDB taxonomy): Bacteria > Bacteroidota > Bacteroidia > Bacteroidales > UBA4417 > UBA4417. Next base: position 5,595 of record JANXXZ010000475.1, on the reverse strand, counting down.
GCAGCGGGAGCTTCAGGGGCTGTTTCTTCAGCAACAACTTCAGGAGTGGCTTCGGCAACTACTTCAGGAGCAGCTTCGGCAGCAACTTCAGGTGCAGCTTCGGCAGCAACTTCAGGAGCAGCTTCAGCAACAACTTCAGGAGCAGCTTCAGCAACAACTTCAGGAGCAACTTCGGCAACAACTTCAGGAGCAACTTCGGCAACAACTTCAGGAGCAGTTTCGGCTGCGGCTTTCATAGCAGCTTTTGCTTCTGCAAGCGCGATAGCATCAGCTTCTGCTTTTGCATCAGCTTCTGCAGCTAACTGGGCCTGGGCTTTAGCGTCGAGACCGGCTTCGGCTGCACGTTTCTTTGCCAGTTCGTTGGCTTTTGCTTCATTTACCTTTACTTCGGCTTCCATACGTTTTTTCTCAGCTGACTTACCTTTCAGCTTGACGTCATTCTTTGCACTTTCAATTTTTGCTGTTTTTTCAGCTTTCCATGCATCGAATTTAGCCTGTGCTTCTTCCTGGGTCATAGCGCCTTTAGCAACGCCAATTGACAGGTGATGCATAAAAGCAACACCGGTGTACTTGAGGATAGCTTCAACGGTTTCGGTAGGCTGGGCGCCTGTTCCTACCCAATACAGGGCGCGGTCGAAGTCAAGCTGAATGTCAGCCGGACGGGTGATGGGGTTGTAAGTGCCAATCTTCTCAATAAATCTTCCGTCACGTGGTGCACGACCATCGGCAATAACGATATGAAAGAAAGGTTGTCCTTTTTTTCCATAACGCTGTAATCTCATCTTGGTTGGCATAAAAAAATTGATTTTAGTGAATGAAATTGTTTGTTTTCGTAAGTGCCCTATTTTAAATAGATTAGGTTCAAAATGGGCTACCCCGAAAAGTGGGTGCAAAGATGCGACTTTTTTTTGAATCCGGGAAAGAGTTTTTGAAATAAATAAACTGAAATGCAAAATAGTATAATTTGATTGCTTGCCGGTGTTGGATGTCGGATGTCGGATGTCGGATGCCGGATGTCGGATATCGGATGTCGGATTTCGGATGTCGGATTTCGGATGTCGGGAGTCGGGAGTCAGAAGTCAGGAGTCGGAAGTCATCACCACATCACGCCCTCACGCTATCCCGCTTTCCCACCCGGTCGCTCATCGCTCATTCGCTCCTCGCCCCTCGTTCTTCGCCCCTCGTTATTAGCTTATAATCACAGCCTTTTTTCAAGAACCTTCCTGAAAAGTTGCAAATACTCCTCCGCCGCATTCTCCCAGGTATATTTCATTGAATGCTGCCTGAGAATTTCCGGCAAATCCGGGTTGCACTCGTACTCTGCTAGTTTCTTTGTAAAGAAATCAGCCATATATTGCGGGTCGAAATGTTCCCAGTAATAGGCTTTATCACCGCTCACCTCCGGGATGCTGGAGAAAGTGGAAGCAAATACCGGTTTCCCGTTTCGCATAGCTTCAACAGGTGGGAAGCCCATGCCTTCAAATTTTGAGGGGAAAAGTACCGCCTTGCAATGTGAGTAGAGCCAGTATTTATCTTCATCGCTGATAAGGCCGGGCAGAATGATCCTGTGTTCAAGCTTAAGTTCACTGATATGTTTCCCAAGTTCGGCCGAATGCTCCCCTGACTTATTGCCGGCGATGATCAGCACATATTTCTGAGGAAGCTTTTGTATGAATTCAATGAGTACCGAATAGTTTTTCTTTGGCTGTACCACACCAACAGAAAACAGGATATCCCCTTCAGGTACATAGGAAGGTTTCACCGCATGCTCAAAGGTATTTACTGTAACACCACAATAGATTACCTGCAACGGTTTATTCCCAAGTTCCAGGTGTTGCCGGATCATAGTTGCAGTGTAGTTGGAAATTGCTGTGATCATGGTTGCCCGGTCCACTTTTTTCTGGAGCCTTTTCAACCGTATCCTGGCTTTTGCGGGAGTTTTCTCCCCCAGGAAATTGAGGTCATTAATTGTCATTATGAATGGAGTGCTCCTGTTTGACGGGAAGTACCAGGAATCCTGGTGAATGGTGTACCAGAGGTCATATTTTTGACAGAGCCATGGGAAATAGCGTCGTTTTGCTGAAACCACCTCATACCTGACCAGGTCGCCAAATTTCCCGACAAAATCTTTTGGAACCAGGAAGGTAAATTCCAGTTTATCATCCTTGATTTTACTGAATTGTTCTGCCATAAAAAGGGCTACCTGACCCAGTCCGTTGTTAGGGTCTTTAAGCCGGTCAAGATCAATGAGTATGGTGTGCTTTTTCATCAGGGTGAGTTCGCGGTTATGTTGAATAAGTGCCTTAAGTGCCTTAAGTTTGGAGTGCCTAAAGTTTTCCTGAAGGGAGAAATTCCGAAACTATTGAATTTTAAGTACTATAAGTACTATAGGCACTTTAAGTACTTTAGGCACTTTAAGTACTCCAGGCACTTTAAGTACTTTAGGCACTCTTTTTACTTATTCTCCGGCAAAACTAAGCACTTTTGACGCAATAAACCGGACATCCTCGTCACTTAGTGCCGGAAAACTGGGAAGGTTGAGACCACGGGCGCTCAGATCGGTGGCGATTTCCAGGCCTTCAGATGGAAGATTTGCATAAACAGGCATAGTGTGGGCCGGATAAAACAGGGGACGGGTTTCAATACCATTGCCGGCAAGGTAATCCCGCAGCGGTTCACGTTGTCCTGATTTTTCGGTAAGGATGGAGCACATCCAGAAGGAATGGATTATATTTTCAGCAGGCTGGTGGAATTCAAACCCAGTGCCTTCAAATGATTCCCAGTAGATTGCCGCTATTTCCGCTTTTCTTTTAAGCACTTCATCAATTTGTTCGAGTTGGGCCAGCCCGATTGCAGCTGCGATATTTGTCATCCTGTAGTTATTGGCCAGCACATCGTGCCAATAAACCCTGCTGGTAACCCCCTGATTTTTCAGGTGATATGCTCTCTCGATCAACTCTTTCGAATGAGTAATCAGCATGCCTCCTTCACCGGTAGTAATGGTTTTATTTGCAAAGAAACTATAAGTTGATATATCACCCCAATATCCAACATGCTTATTCCGAATCTTGCCGCCCAGAGCCTCGGCACAATCTTCAATCAAAAACAACTTATTTTGGTCACATATTTCCTTGATGGCATCCATATCGCATGGATGGCCGTAGTTGTGAACGGCAATAACTGCCTTCGTTTTCGGGCTGATCTTTCGTTTAATGTCTTCCGGGTCCATTTGCCAGGTGTTAGGCAGGGAATCCACAAAAACAGGTGTTGCTCCTGCAAACAGAACCATGTTGGGAACAGCCACATAAACCAGCGTAGGAACAATTACTTCGTCGTCTGCTTTAATATCCAGGGTCAGCAGGGCGAGTAAAACGGCTGCTGTTCCGTTACATACGGACGTAGCATGTTCTATCTCAACATATTCGGCAAACTTTTTCTCAAACAGGTTAATATATTTCCCTCTCGAGGATATCCAGTTGCTGTCGAGGCAATCATTCACGTATTTCTTTTCATTGCCGGTGAGCTGCGGCTGGTAAACCGGGTATTTAATCTCCATCAGAATAAAAAATTAAATAGGATTGCTAATTTGTCTTTCAGCTTAACCTTGAGATATTTTTTAAAAAGAGTTTTTCTAAAGGCAAATCTACAAAATCTAAGGATTCGGTTTTTATGAATTTCGTAATAGCGAAAATGAAATCGGAGGGAGAGGTGGATTTTGATCTCAGCCGACTCTGACTCTTCCTTCATTTTCAGTTAAGTCTAAACATCTTTCAATACTTGTATTATTTTCGGCTTTTCTCAGCCCTTTGATCATAAAATGCACTTACCCGGAGCAAAAGCGCTGTAGCCAGTATTAAAATCCCCGGGAAAGCACAGATGGTTTTCATGAGGTATTAATTCAACTGGAAATTGATAATTGATTTTGGTATCTGTTCGCGTCAATCCTTCTATCCGGTTGATTGAAATGATCATTTTTTTGCAGGGTGCCTATATTCTGACAGAATTCAGATTACCGAAACAAATCATTATCTTTGTTTAGAGCTTAGATGTCGGATGTTGGGAATGACTCAGCCGGGGATTTGTTGCTGCCGGGTTTAAAGACGTGATGGGGGTTGGGTCTGGTGTAAAAGTTCTTTATTTTACAGAGCGTGACAGGTTTCAAAAGTTTGACAAGCAGGCAGCGCAAATTGAGAAAGAGAATTTTAAAAACTGGGAGAATTGGTTAACTTCAACAATAGAATCATTTTTATTAAATATCTACGACAATGACAATCAAGGAGATCGAGCAAAGTATAGACGCAGCTTTCGCAAAAGCTGGTATTATGAGAGCGACCAATCAGGACGAGGATCAGGAAGACTTGAACGATCCAGAACCTATGGAAATGTCAAGGATTCTATTCAGGAAAGATCCGGCAGCGGAGAGGGACAACCAGATCATAGAGGAAGTTCTGCAGGAGATAATGGATGGGCGGGGAGTAAGCCGGGAGGAAGCGGAAAGGATCTTAAGCAACCCCTGGTAAGGTTCTAATAGACAGACCCGATCCTTAGAGAGTGTTTAGGTTAAAAATAAATTTACCCACCCCAGCCTCCCTGAAACCAGGGAGGGAGCGGATTTTTCTTAATCAGAGTTCTTCCAATCAAAGAAAAAATCTGCCAATCACTTCCTGCTCCTGATTTCTGTAGGAGACAGAGGGGGTAAAAAAAGAAAAACAAATTTGAAAAAGGCAATAAAACAGATAATTAAATTAGTTGCTTAGCAGGGGATGAGGCAATCCAAAAGACATCTCAAACTCATCCAAAAGGGCTTCAACAGCCAGGTTAAAGCTCTCTTAGCTTCTTTAACCATGGACAATCCGGATCATTGAAACCCCGGCGGGAATCACCCTTCTCTTATCAGCCGATTCTGACTCTTCCTTTATTTTCAGAGTTGCCCAAACGCCTTAATCCATTGGTCTGATTTTCAACTTTAGTCAGCTTTTTTTTCATAAAACGCCATCACCCCGGGCAGAAGAGCCGTTACCAATATAAAAATGCCAAGGAAAGCATAAAAGGTTTGAATAAAATGGCCGTAGCCTATCATTTGGATTTCAACAGTGATCCAGGTAAACAGCATGACCGCAATGTAAACGGAACAGGCCCAGGCAAAATAACGGTTCTCATACAGGTTCAATTTATCAGCCCATTTCCAGGCGGGTTTTGATGCGAGACAATATGCGGTAAATCCCGGGAATACACCCAGCAGCAGGAAAAGGATGAGTCCCGGGATGGTGAAATCGCTGAAAGGCGTGTGTGCCAGGGAGATTATGGGCATTTGAATGAAATCGCCGGAAGGCGCCAGGATGAACTGGATTCCGCCGAACAAACCGCTGATGCTCTGGAAAACCAGAAGGATAATTAAAAGTATGACTGCAAAGGGTTTTCGTGATGATTTCTTCATACAATAAGTTGACGATTTACCTAAGAAGAGCAAATATCGTCAAATATCAGTTATTTAGTGGAGCGTTCTATCTAAAATATTCCGCTATTCTTTTTCCTTTGCTTTATTCAGTATTTTTCCTCTTCTCCTGTCCCTTGTCACTTGTCCCTTGTCCCTTG